>CAZEOE010000032.1:0-8671 GCA_964513665.1 Candidatus Woesearchaeota archaeon
CAACGGTTTGCGTGAAAAGCTCTCTCTGTTGGCGAGCGCGATCTGCCGCAATCTGGGCATCGGCAATGGCCTTCTGGCGGGCCTGATCGGCCTCCAATTTTTTCATCTCAATGCCGCTACCCATCAGCTCCCCAATGCCCTTGAGCGCGTTCTGAGAAAGCGTAGCCCGTTCCAGCGTGGACAGCTTGGGGTCGCTTACCTTGAGTGACAAGTCCTTGATGATCTTGTCAAACTCGGGGTTAATCTGCGTGGCAATCGGGGAAATGGACTGAATCAGCGCCTCGGCAGACTTGATGGAGGCTTGCAGCTTCTTTTCCTCGTCCTTGTTCTTTTTCCAGAGGTCAACGCCTTGGTCGATGCCAGAAAGCAAGCCAATGCCGCCCTGCAACATGCCTTGGGCTCGAATTTCTCCAGAAAGATCGGTAATGCCTGGGTTGTAAGCCATTAGAAGCCAAACCTCCATCCGGTTTGCACGCCAGTCTTAAACAGGCTCCCTAGTGCGTTGCCGAGCAATGCCTGCTGTGCCGCATCGGCCGCAGCCGCGCTATTATTGCTAGCAATTTGCCGAGCATTGGCCGCATTGAAGTTGCTGCCGTACACATCAGCCGCGTAGTTGTTGTACGGGCTGTAAGCGTTCTGCACGTACTGATTGCCGTAGGCTCCACTGGAGAAGCCCGTGGCGTTGTTGAACAACTGCTGGTTGTTGCCGACGTTGCTGGTCTGCATCCCGTATTGCGCCCCAAGGATGGTGCCAAACGGGTCAAAGGCGTTAGCCGTGCGGGCCTGCGTAGCACCAAGAAGCTGGTTGAAGCTCTGCTGCTGGCGAGCCAAGTCCATGCCACCAACGGCCTGACCGAGCCCGATGTTGCCCTGCAAGCCTGCCGCGCGCTGGCCAAACCCAGCCTGATCCACGCTCTGGGCAAACGCCCTACGCTCATTCTCGCGCTGACGGGCAAGGGCGTCCCTATTGAGCACTTCGGCCGCAATGCTGCTCTGGTCGCCAAGCCTGCCGCGAGCCGCAGAGCCCTCTCGGGCTGCCTGCTGTGCCATGCGCACATCGTCGGCGCTAAGACCTCGCCCCTGCGCCAGACCTTGTGCCGCCTGCTGCTCCAGCGTAGTCTGAATTGAGCTAGGCTGAAGCCCGCCCTGCCCAAGCAGCGCATTTAGGAAGTTTTGCCCACCCGCTCCGGCCTGCTGCCCGGCAGCCGCATCAAGACGGTTGAGGTTGCCGTAAAGCTCTTGGTTGGCTTGCTGTCTAAGCGCAAGCGCCTGCTGCCCATACGTGTTTACGTCTTGCAGATTGCCAGACCTGAGCGCCGTATTAGCATAGCGAGTCTGGTCCGCCGCCATGCCTGAAAGCGTCTGATTGGCCTGCCCAAGTCCGCCCAAAAGGCTTTGATAGCGGTCAAAATCGCTTTGGGCATAGCCACCGGCCATCTGCCCGTAAAGATTGAGCATACCGGGACCAAGCCGCTGCAAGTCATAAAGCCCCTGCGCGCCCTCATTGTAGTAGTTGCGATTGAGCGGCGGCTGAGCCGTTGTAGGATCAAGCGGAAGCTGCGTTGGCTGCGGCGCTCCGGTTGGCCCCATTGCCGGCGGCATGTTCGTTCCTGGATTGAACGCGTTCCACAACGGGGCGTAAATCGTATTTGGCTGTGGGTTCTCTCCGGGCACGTTGGGCGGGGTTGTCGGGTTAGTCGTTGGAGGCGGTACTATTGTAGCAGGACCAGTGGGCGTATCTCCGCCAAGTCCAGGACCAACAGTTGCACCACTATCTGAGTAAATGCCGGGAAGTGGCAGAATTGCATTGGGATCGCTTTGTTCTCCGCCCAAGCCAGGACCAACTGTAGCACTAGGCCCGCCATAGACGCCAGGAAGCGGCAAAACCGCATTGGGATCGCCCTGCGGACCGCCAGCCCCCGGTCCAACGGTTGTACCGCCTCCTCCACCACCGATTAGGTCCAAAAGCCCGCCTGTCATTACACCGCCGGCTCCGATACCGATAATTCCAGGTATGCCAATCCCGATGTTGGGAAACTGGCTGCCCGGGTACTGGGTTGGATTGACATTGGGATCAAGTGAGCCATGCCCGCTGTCAAAGCCGCTTCCAATGGCCGCTTCCGGGCCATAGTTTTGCTCTACAGCCGGTCCCGGATAGGGGGCTATACCCTGACCGCCAAATCCAACCGGAACGAGCCCAGCTTCAATAGAACCGGGTCCATAGACAAACCCGCCGGTAAGCGTTCCAGTCGAAAGAATGTTGTTTGGGTCGTATGCCGTGTCAAACGGGTTGCTCGGGTCGTATCCCGGATAGCCAGAAACAAGCCCAAGGCTAATTGCCGTCTGCCAGTCAAGGAACGCCCCGGTGTTGCTGGGGTCTTCTATCCCGCTACTGCCATACGGGTCTGAAGGGTCGTATACCTCGGCCATTAGGCAAAGCGGGTCTGGCTAGCAAAAACCGTGTAGGTGGCTGACGCTGTTTTTACAATCGTGTAAACGTAAACATCAATGGAACTTGCGTTTCCAGCCGTTGGTGCTGTACCACCGGCCCACTTTGGAGTAACCGAGCTTCCGTCAATCGTGTGGGCGCTCGGGTAATAGGCCGTGCTGCCCTGCGTGCAAAGAACGGCAATCGTCACGCTGTCGCCCGTAGCCATTGCGCTGTTGAGCGTCGTGCTTCCGTCGCCACGGATGTTAAGCGTCCAGTTGGCCGATGCTCCAGTCGTGTAATAGACTACAGAACCGTCTTTTACGTTGAAATTGACCGTTCCGGTAAGTGCCGACGTACTGACCGTAGCCTTCTCAATAATCTCGTAAACTGTTGTGGTTCCAGTAGCACTTAACGTCGTAGCCGCTACTGCCGCTGGGGTAGTGCCACCAATGGGCGTGTTTTCAATGGTTGTAGCCGAAAGGGCTCCGGTGGTCGTCCAGTCAGGATGCCCGGTCGATAGCTTCGCTGGTGTGACACCGCCATCCTTGACAATGATCTGACCACTGGAGAGTTGCGTCGTGCTGTTGTCCACCGCGCCAGTAGCAAACGTGGCGTTGTCAACCAGATTGTTCAGCAACGCCGCCGTTACATTGTCATTGGTGGCAAACGTTGTGCCTTTGCTTAGAACTGGCATGGGCTAGGTGGCTTGTGAAACGGCTCGGTTGGTTTGGGTTGCGTCTACCTTGACAGCGCGCAACTTGGGGCGTCCATTGCTGGGCGTTAGCACCATTTGCAAGCCGTAGGCCCGCTTGTTTCCTATTCTACCACGCAGGCTTGCATCTTCACGGACAGCCAAGTTGCCACCGTTCAAAGTGCTAATCGTGGTAAGCGTGCTCTCGCTATCGTAGTTTTCGGTAACAATGCCAATAGACCCGTTGCTACTTTCACTATCCGATGACTCAATGTGCAACTCGTAAGTAGAAAACGCCTTGCGCCCCAAGTCTCCCATCGTGTACTGACGGGTTGTAACCGTTGACTCAATCGGGTAGGTTGAGGCACTAACTCCGGCATAGACGCTAATGCGGTCATTCCCGTCTTCTCTGGCATCCAACTCATGGATAGCGCCCTGACTGCTAACCGTAAACAGCCGACCAAGCCCGCCATTATCGGCGTGAATCAGATTTTGAATGTCCCAACCGGCCTGATTGGTGTCCAGCGACTCCCATCCTTTGTTGAGGAAGTTGTAAATCAGCAGCGCGTTATTTACCGTACTGTCGTCAAGCGGAACCGCCAAATAGTAGCGATTGGCGTAGTATGCCGCCACCGCATCGTCCACGTACTCGCGATTGATGCGGTCCATCGTAGCCTTAATTGGCTCCGACATTGGAACGCCTGCCCCTCTCAAATTGTAGAGGTCGCCAAACGCGGCAGCGTACACCCCATTGTCGGAGAGGAAAAGAACCTCGTTCCCAACCTGCAAAATAGTCCTGCGTGCGACACAGCCAATTTCGGACGTTACGAGGTTTACCTGGGCATCTTCGATGTTCCCGCTTATACCCGTAATCAGATGGATCGAATGGTTGTTGAACACCAGTAGATTGTCCTCAGCGAAGGGCAATGCACCCACAAGGTTGTCGGCAACGCCAGCAGTAACCCGGAACTGGTTTTGGATGCGGTCGAATGTGTTGTAGTCAAGAATGTCCGAAGCAATGATTTCATCGACAACGTTTCTTGCAACTGGCCCAGAAGCCGAAGGCTCGTAAGAATATGGTGTCCAAAGCCGGCGCTGGTGGTAGACGCCCCAGCCGGGTGCAGGCATGTGGATGTATCCCTTGCCGGCGCTTATCTTCTTGGTAAAAACGCAGCTATCCGTGGCATCATCCGGCACCTGAGCGTAAAAGCGGAAAGAGCCAGTAGTGGGCACCTCAGCAACGGTGTATTCCTGCCCCTCAATTAACGTGGAATTGCCATTGTTCACCACGCTAATCTTGTCACCAACCGACAACCCGTGGGCCGCTTCCGTAACCGTTACCACACCGTCAGCTATTGATGTGTTGTTTGTTGCGTTGTAATAGGTTGGCTGCGTGTAAACGCCTTCACTTACCTTTACAAACGCAAGGCTTCCGGTTGGATCGCCGTCCCATTCCCATGCCGTTTTGCCGGCCTGCATGAGCAGCACCTTGTCAAACACCTGCAAGAGTTCGCAGCGACCCGTTACGGTTTCTCCAGCCGGATACTCAATTTCTATGGAAGTACCGTCGGTAAGTTTTACGGCATATGCCTTGTCGTTGGCCGCCCTAACCAAGTAGTCGCTGGTCCTAACGGAAGCAGAAGGATCGCTGTAAAGGCAACTTCCGTAGATTCCAAGTGTCGATGTTGCCGACAGTTCTGCCGGTTCTGCCGTACCCGGACCGGTGTACGTTTCGCTGCCGGTGGCTCCGGTAATCGTGAACGTGAATGTGTCTGTATCAGTTACTGTTATCAGCCTGTTCCCATTCGGATCAACTGTGCCAGTAAGTCCACCGATGCAAACAAGCGTGTTGCTTGTATAGCCGTGTGCTCCAGTGGTGTTTACAGTAACAACGTCGTCCACCCTGCTTGCTCCAGTGGCGTCAATTACGTTAGTGCCGTCATAGAGCTTCCAAATGGGAGGGTCTTGCAGTTGCAGCGCAGTCGTTGAGGCCGTAAGCGTTGGCCCATAAGCCTCAACACCACGACGGACCTGCCAACTGCCATCAATGTCCATCCGACCATTGACAGAGTTGTAAACCTCTCCAGCCTTTAGCTGGTCTGGCCTAAGTCGGTTTACCCAACGCACAAAGCCAACGTCTCCAGCGTCGGCATGTGGGTTGTCAAGCGGTCCATATTTGTCGTAGGTAGACATTACTGGAATTGGTATCGCACCCTGATAATACCGCTTCCCCCGGCACCATTGCGTGCCGCACCACCATTGCCTGTATTTGCTGCCCCATTGGCGTCTGTGGCCGATCCTTCGCCATTCTGGCCAAATCCACCAACCGCGAATGTTCCAACGCCAATGTCTGCCGTTCTGCCTGGCCCGGTAGCCCCATTTGGTCCGCCAACACCACCAGCACCACCGCCACCGCCGTCAAACCCGCTTTCTTCGCAGTTTCCGCCAGCGTAGCCATAGCCACCGCTCGCCGAGGTGGGTTGTAGTCCTGCCCCGCCAGAAGCACCAGCTCCACCGCCACCGCCACCAGAACCTCCAGACAAGCCGTTTGCTGTACCGCCTTTGCCACCCCCAATGGCTATTACGGTCGAAAAATAGCTGTTTTCACCGTTTGTCCAGCCAGAGGATAGTCCGCTACCACCTGCCCCAACAAATGCGACATAAGAGCCAGCGGTGACAGAAAAAGCACTCTTGTAAACGTAACCACCTGCACCGCCTCCACCATTACCACCACCACCACCACCTGCAACGACCATCACTTCAACCGTGGCCCCGCTAGGTGCACTGCTAACCGTGAACGTGTTACTTCCAGTCGTAGTAAATTCGTGAATCTTGTAATCGCCACTAGTGGTTACACTTCCACCCGTTGCCGTGATGAAACTGGACGAGACTCCTACGTTGCGAAGCCTTAGACCATACGCACTTGCCCCTCCGATTGTGCTTAAAACGGGCATATTTATCCCCCAAATAGCTTATCCTTGAAATACGTGACAACAAATGTCGCCGCAGAAGACAAAGCAGCCGTAGTCGAACTAAGAATAAGCAGCTTCTTGTTCTGGTCTGCATCCGAGTCCTCCAGTTTGGTTACACGCATAACCAGCCCAATATGCCCAAACTCAGGGTCGCCCGTGATGGCCTTGCTCAGCTTGTTCATCTCTTGCCGGGTTTCCCTGAGTTCTGCAAGAATCAGGTTGTTAATGTCGTGGTTGTTGTCAGCCATAACTACTTAGATTCCACCACCGTGAACTCACTAGCTTGCTCGGGACCACCCCGAAACGGGTTTGGGATTGGGTTACTTCGGTGCCAAACAACAACATGCACCAGCCCATTGAAGAAAGCCGTCACCGCCAGCGCCCCAAGAGCCGAGAACGTAAGCGTGCTCACGTCCATTGTGTCCTCCTGTGCCGCTGCCACGCCGCCAACCCCGGTTCCCGGAAGCAGCCCGCGCAGGAATCCGTTGCCAAGCTCCGTAGCGGCATCGGTCCACCAGAGGGCAAATCGCTTCCAGTTCATTCGAGGGTGATAGTCCCAGTAACAGTCAGGGTTCCGTTAATTGTGACGCCACCAGATGCGCCAAGGTAGTTCTCGTTTCCATTGACATACCTATATCCAGCCGGGATGGCCACAAGTGCATCAGCCTCCGAAGCCGGAGGGCTGCTTGAATCATATGCCGGCCATGCCAAATTCCCAAACCATGACGGCTTTGAATCCAAATAGTACGAATTTGGCAGCGTGTCTCCGCCAAGAGACTCGCCCGCTGGAATATCACCCGTTAGAACGTAATAGTTTGCCTTGCGTATTGTGGTGGCCGCCACATCCAGGTCTTTTTCTTGAAATCCTGATACACCAGGGGCAAACCACATTACCGTTGAAGTAGCCGGTAGGTTGCCTGCCGCGTCATTGAGTTGGAAAGTTACGTCGCTACCACTAACACCAGTAATCGTCACGGTCTCTTGATCGGCAAAGTCAGCTAGCGAGATGGCTCGCTCGTTGTTAGCTGCGTTTGCAATCGCAGTGTTGAACGACGTTATCATTCCGCTATCCAACGTAATTACGCCGATTCGGTCGCTTGTCCGCGTAGTAAGAATACCCGTCCAGTAATAAGGACGACTATTAGCAGAATCCCAGTCAACCGAGTAACTACTATCGGACAATTGCCATGTGCCATTTGAAGATAGGTTGTTGATATTCGGTAGCCCCCACTCATCCGAGTAATCTTTCGCGTAAGTCTCTCCGGCAGTACCAACTATGTTTCCTATGATGTTGCGTTCCCTTGTTAGGCGCTTTTGAACGACGGCAACACCTGATCGCATCCAGTTTCTAAAGTCCGTTTCTTGTGAACTACCTCCAAAATATCCGTCGGACTGAATGTACCAGTAGGAATTGCCCTCAAAAAGATTGTATGAGTTATGAGGGCCGTGGTTGCAGTTTAGTTTACCAGTGCCAAGAAAGTTGTATGAGAAAATATTAGAAGTAGAACCGAAGTTTACTTCAATTTGCGGGTCATTTTCCACAATTATATTGTCTTCCACCAATCCATATGTGGAGTAATTCCAAAGCAATCCGGCTCGATTTGAACCACCGGAAAGTGCCGCGCCGATGTAACTCTTTCGCATCTCGAAATTGATGCTGTCTATAACCTGTATGCCGTAGTTATCGTGGCCAATCACTTTGACGCCCTTAATCCAACATCCTGTTGATTGAGTAAAAAGGATGCCATTGTCCAAGGCCGACGATCCGTTCCCGTCAATTGTTAAGTCCTCAATTCCCAATCCATATGTGGTCCAGTTAAGGGCATTTTGTTCGCAAAGCTCAAATGTTGCACCACTACTTCCATTCGCAAAACTACTAGGGAGCGGTTGCGATAGTGTCAGTGTGTTTCCGCTTCTGGCGGTGACTAGCACGGTAATAGTTCTAACCTTCGGAGTATTGCCGGTTGAAACCACTGGTGTAACCGCCTCATTAACAAGTTGCAAACGAGCTATCTTGTAATTTGCCTCTGCATTTGGGCTTGGGAATGATGATCCGTCAGAAAGCACAACGCTATTACTTCCTTCAGTTATCGAAGAAACGGTACTTGAGGCATTGAATACGCTTCCATAATTGGTTCCACGTCCCACATTGAATCCGTAGGATGCCGTTGCGTTCAATATGGTTGAACCCATTCCTGCCCCTCGAATGGTTATTCCGCTATGGTTCTCGTTCAAGTCTACTTGAGCCACTGAAAATGTCCCAGCCGGAAGCGATACAATGTCTCCCGGCGAAGCGGCTAGCGCAGCATCTTCAATGGCGGTTGCGTTTGTTGCGCCAGAGGCTACCTCAGAAAAACCGTAGTCGGCTGCGTTAATTACATTTCCACCGCTTCTTGAAGGTATTCCGCCAACTACACCCTGCAATACATTCGGGTCAAAGTATCCGAACCTTGATGTTGCCGGATAATAATCCGCAGCAAAAGCAAATGACGCTGTAAGTAGAAATAATAGAATTTTCACAAGTCCGCTGCGCTAAAGTCGTCCGCGTTAATAGAGCTCCCGGCCCACAACCCGGGC
>CAZEOE010000033.1:0-8577 GCA_964513665.1 Candidatus Woesearchaeota archaeon
CCCGGAGACAAAATAACTCTCTCTGTTTCAGAATGCCCTCTTCTTAGGATAATTTGAAATATAGCTCCCCATATAACAAAGTTTAAAATAAGTGTTTTAGACATATAATCATGGGATCAAAGTGTATTGTTACAGGGGGTGCGGGATTTATAGGGAGCCATTTAGTGGATGCCTTGTTAGCTCGTGGTAGGCAGGTAGTTGTAATTGATAATTTATCCTCTGGAAAAATCGAAAATCTCAGAGATCAATCAAACAACCCCGATCTATTATTCCATAAAGAAAGCATAACTAATGAAGGTGCTTTAAGGCAAATATTTAAGGAACACAAACCAACAGAAGTTTTTCACTTAGCTGCAATTCCAAGAGTTCAGTTTTCACTCGATCATCCATTAGAAACACACAATGCAAATACCACGGGAACTCTCAACGTTTTCATGGCTGCATTAGAGTATGGAGCGAGAAGAGTGATATATTCATCGAGTTCTTCAGTATATGGGGATCAAGAGACAACCCCTTTAAGAGAATCAATGAGTCCAAGACCTAAGTCGTTCTACGCTGCTCAGAAACTATATGGTGAGCAAATGGCAAGTATTTTTTGGCTAAGTAGGGGTTTACCAACAATAAGCTTAAGATATTTTAATGTTTTTGGACCAAGGCAGGATTCTGATAGTACTTATAGCTGTTTAATACCTAAAGCTATCGCGAACTTATCTAGAGGTTTAGAATTAACGGTTTACGGAGACGGGAATCAAACGAGAGACTTTACATATATTAAAGACGTTGTTGATGCAAATATATTGGCTGGAGAGATAGATAGCAAAAAAGTGTTCGGCTTAGCTTTAAACATAGGGGCTGGCAGAAACCTCTCTGTCAATTACGTAATTAATGAGGTAAGAAAACTTGTCGGAGAAAGTGGAAAAATTGCTTACACAGAAGGTAGATTAGAGCCAAGAGACACATTAGCAGATAATTCTCTTGCACAAAAATATTTAGGCTGGGTTCCAACAACTCCCTTTAAAGAGGCTCTGGAAATAACATATAATGCTGCAAAGAATTGCCAAGATAAACTTCTCTAATTTTCTTATCTCTAAGTATTTTTTTGCCTGAACCTTCCAAAGCTACAATTCCATCTTCAAGAAGGTAAGTTCTGTCAGCTGTCTCAATAGCCTTCTTGGCGTTCTGTTCAACAATAAGCACAGATATTCCTTCATTCTTCATTTTCTTTATAATGGAAAATATTTCATTCTGCATCTTGGGAGACAATCCGAGAGACGGTTCATCTAAAAGAAGAAGAGAAGGTTTTTGCATAAGGGCCCGCCCAATAGCCAGCATCTGCCTCTGTCCGCCACTCAATCCAAAGGCATATTCATGTTTTCTCTCTCCAAGCTCAGGAAATCGCTCATATATTTTTTTCAGAGACTCTTCGGAATGCTCTTTTTCCTGCCTCCCGATAACCATATTTTCCTGGATAGTAAGATTATCAAAAACGATTCTGCCCTGATTAATATAACATATCCCCTCTCTTATTAATTCATAAGGCTTCATCTCCAGCAGATTTTTTCCTTTATAGAGTACATGACCCCCTGTTACGTCAGCTATTCCAAATATAGATCTTATTACTGTGCTTTTTCCCGCACCGTTAGGCCCAATCAAAGCAACTATCTCCCCCGTTTTTATTCTCATACTAAATCCTTTCAGTATTTCCATACCATTATATCCCGCATGCAGATTTTTTATTTCAAGCATCTTATCCCCCTAAATACGCCTCCAACACTTTTTTATCTCTCTGTATTTTTTTAGGTTTTCCCTCAGATATAATCTTCCCTCTGTCTAGTACATAAATATAATCTGCTATATCCATAACAAAATTCATATCGTGCTCAATTAAAAATATAGATTCACCTTTTTTCTTTAGACTCTTAAGTATTTTTTTTATTTCAATTCTTAATTTTGGATTAACCCCCGCAACGGGTTCATCAAGCATAAGAACATCGTGTTCTCTTGCAAGAGACAGCGCCAGACTGAGCAATTTTCTCTGTCCATAACTTAACCTATTTACAACTGTATTATTTTCTTTATCAAGCCCAACCATATCCAGATATTTTTTAAAATCAACACTATCTTCAATTTTCCATCTCATGTTTCTAATCAAGTATTCATTTTCTTTTGTCAGCACTATTCCAAAATGTTCTTTTATTGTCAGGTTTTTAAATAATTTAACATCCTGGAACGTCCTGGAAATTCCAAGTTTTGCGATTTCATAATCTTGCATCTTAGTCAAATCTTTATCTTTAAAATAAATCTCTCCAGAATCCGCTTTTATCATCTGGGAAATAAGATTAAACAAAGTAGTTTTTCCACTCCCATTAGGTCCAATCAAAGCAGTTATCTTATTTTTCTCTATTCTAAAAGATACTCCATCAAGAGCGCGGATGCCTCCAAAGTTCTTAGTCACATTTTTTATTTCTATCATTCCAAATCCACCCTCCCATACAAGCCTCTTGGTTTTCTCAAAAGTACAATGATTAATATCAAGGCATACATAATCTGTCTTCCAGGTCCAACATACGAGCTCGGCAAATTCACAAATCTAAGGAATTCAGAAATTGAAATAACAAGTATCCCTGCAACTACGGAGCCTTTAATAGATGCCAGCCCTCCAATTATTACAATAGTTATCACAAGTATTATTTCATTTATGTAAAACATTCCAGGATCTATATAGCCAATGTAATGGGCGAAAAGGCTTCCTGAAATGCCAGCAATAACTGCAGATATAGTCATCGCCTTGAATTTCAGCTTATCAGCATTTTTTCCAAATGATCTAACAGCCATTTCGTCATCACGCATAGCCTCCAATAATTTTCCAAAAGGAGACTTCGTCAATTTATAAAAAAATAAAAGTGACAAAAAAAGTATTGCTAGAACAAACATAAGATATGTGAAATTATTCTTGATTATGAAACCGAAAATATTAGGTTTTGGAATTCCTGTAACTCCCAACGGCCCCCTGGTCAAACCTACGAGATTCAGTAACAAAGAATTTACCACAAACGCAAATCCAAGTGAAGCCAACGCGTAATAGTCTCCCTTAAGTCTTTTTGTCCCAAATATGAGCGCAAACCCGAATGCTCCGGAAACAATTCCGGAAGAAATAAGGCACAATATGAAATTCACGCCAGAAGTATTCAAAAGAGCAGAAGTGTATGCTCCGATTCCGAAAAGAGCAACATGTCCAAGATTCAAATAACCAGAAAAGCCAAGAGAGAGATTCAGACTAAGAGATAATATTACATAGACACATACCAAAACTGCAACGTGAACCAAATATGGGGCGATCATCCTTTCCTCCTCTTAATCCCTATTAATCCTTCAGGTTTAAACAATAGGAATAGAAATAAAAGTAAAAAAGAAACAGCCTCTTTGAATCCTGAGGGTATAAAATAAATTCCAAGGTTTTCGGCAATACCTACAAGATACGCACCCAAAATGGAAGCAGGTATGGATGAAATACCTCCAATCACTGCTCCTGAAAAACCCTTAATGATAAGATTAGTTCCCATGGTCGGACTCACATTTTGCTCCAAAGCAATCAGAACTCCTGCAAGTCCAGCAATGGCAGAGCCTATCATAAAAGATAAATCTGATATTTTCTGGTTGTCTATTCCTACAATATTTGCCAATTCTTTGTTATCCGAGACTGCACGCATATTTTTTCCAACTCTTGTTTTTTTCATAAAATAATATAGGCAAAAAAAGAGAAAAACAGAAAAAATCATTATTACAATCTGTAAACTCGTTACATTTGCCCCAAGAAAAACATACCCTTCCTTTATCTCGATATAATTTAAATCCTTCACTTCCGGACCAAAAATAATTTGCATAACATTTTGAAATAAAATTAAAACAGAAACAGACGCGATAAGCAATATAACTCCGCTTGCTTTTCTTTTTTGAAGTGGCACATACACAAGTCTATTTATCATAAACCCTAAAAAACCCGCATAAATTACGGTAGAGACAGCTGCGTAAAAAAAATTCAGTCCCAGTATAGAGTACAATGTAAATATAATGTATCCAGATATTACAACTATAGATCCATGTGCAAAATGCATGAACTTATTCGTATTGTATATGAGCGCAAATCCGCAGGAAACAAGAGCGTAGATAGATCCAGCTATCAATCCGTTTACAAACAGCTGACCAAATAAAGACATAGAGACACCCTCTTATTTACTGGAGCATAACGAAAGTACCGTTAACAAGCTGATAAACATTATATGTTCCCGAAACATCTCCATTCGAGTCAAACGAGATTCTTCCGGAAGCACCATTAAACTGCATATTATCTAATCTCTGTTTTATCTCAGCAGAAGTTTTGGCTCCATCTTTAATCGCATTTGCGATAGCAGTGAACGCATCATAAGCTTGTGGTGAGAATGGTTGCACCTCCAACCCATACTCTCTCATGTATTTATCAGCAAAACCTGCCGTTCCAGATGATACAGAAGTGATAGTAAGATTCTCTCCAACTTTTCCTGTTGATGCAACTTCTGGACCTTTCAAACCCTCAGAACCAAACACAGCAACTCTCATTCCCATCTGCTTTATTTGCTTGAGTGCAGCAACACTACTATCAGGCGAGTTGCTTATAATATAAACAGCCTGAGGTCTTTTTTGTCTTATCTTAGTAAGCTGAGTCCTCAAATCCGTAGAGCCTCTCTCAAAACTCTCCTCTGCAACAACGACTCCACCAAGAGATTCGAAGTTTTCCTTCAACACTTCCTTAAATCCAAGACCGTACTCCTCATTCCCATACAAAATAGACAGATTCTCATATCCTCTTTCTCTTACCAATTCCGCACCAAACTTACCTTGATTTACATCACTTGGAATTGTCCTATATATATAATCCCCAGCATTTGTAATCTCAGGACTAGTAGAGCTTGCAGAGACCATTACAATTCCATTCTGCTCAGCGATAGGCGCAACAGCCAAAGTTGCCCCGGAACAAACTTCCCCAACAACAGCGACAACTCCATCAACATTCACAAGTTTATTCATCGCAGTAACAGCCTCGCGACCATCACACCTTGTGTCCTGGTATATTATTTCAACATTCTCCAGACCAGAATCCTTTAAAGCAATTTCAACCCCTCTCTTAATAGCGTGACCATATGTGGCGGCGTCCCCAGTTAAAGGACCCATAAAACCTATCTTAATATTACCATCTCCTCCAAACCCAAGAATACTATTTCCAGTTATTGAGGTATATCCATAGACAAGGATTATTGCAGCAACAATAACAATACCAAAAACAACAAGACCATTACCACCAGACTCAACCTCTTCCTCTTTCTTCTCTTCAGCTTCCTCTTCTTCTTGTTCTTTGACTTTCTCTTTTTTGTCAGCCATTGAATCGGACAAACTCGCTCTATATTTAAACATTTATCTTTTCTTTTATACACAATAGACACAATGTGTTCAATCAATAAGAAATATATACACCATTTACCCTCATAGAAGATGCATGCTTCAAAAGTAATAGGGGTAAGAAAACTGGCTGAGCAGGTATTAAGCATAAAACTGACAAAACCAGCAGATTATTCATTTAAGGAAGGACAATCCGTATTTTTTTCGTTGGACAAAAATACAAAAAGACAATTTAGCATAGCTTCCACAAACAAAGATGATTTCATAGAACTGATAGTAAAAATATACTCGGACAGAGAGGGTTTTACAAAGTCTATTTCAAAACTTAACTCAGAATCATTAGTTTACATTTCTGAACCGACTGGCTATATATCTTTCAAGGAAAAGGGCATGTTTATAGCAGGTGGCACTGGCCTAGTCCCATTCATTTCTATCTTCCGGAATCTTCGCTCCTCAAAAAAACTGGAAGGGAATAAATTGATGCTTTCTTTCAGGAACGAGAGCGATATTATTCTTCTAGATGAGCTTAAACAGATGGAGAGAGAAGGACTTTCAACCAACATCACTCTAACAAGAGAGAAAAAAGAAGGATATTTTTCGGAAAGAATAGGGTACAATTTTTTAAAAAATAAAATAAATGACCTTACAACTAATTTCTATATATGCGGGCCAATAAGATTCGTCGGAGAAATTCAGTATCTATTAACCTCACTGGGAGCTAATCCTGAAAAGATCGTTCTAGAATCCTAATTGTGTTTATTTCTTTGTTTGAACCTACTTATAAATTCCTCATGTTGAGACCTATCGGCTATTTTTTCTATCTTCCATAGGTTTCTATCGTGCAACTTTGAAGTCTTTACCTTTCCAACAACTCTCTTGTGAACATTTTCAGTCATCAATACTTCTTCATTTGCAATCTCAGCTATTCTTTTTGTGCTGTTTATAGTATTATCAACACTTACAAATTTGAACTTATCTCCAGCAGATTCTACTATCAAGTTCCCAACATTCAATCCGATCCCAAACTCTATCTTCATAGAATATCTCTTATTGTGCTCTTTAAGCTTCCTGCATATATTATCTGCTATATTCACCAGCTTAGCAGAGTTATCCTTTTCTTTCGTAAGCATAGGTGTGAGGACTATTATCCTATGATTCTCATCCGAATAAACTTTAGCACCCATTTCCTTGGCTCTGTTCAATAAACCATCAATAATCTTTATCCCTTCTTGATGAGATTCAGAGAGAGTTTTCAAATTTTTTATCTTCAAACACGCAACAGAAGCTTCCTCTCTTTCACCCTTGTCTATCAGTCCAGGTCCCTCTGTAGTTTTAACTTCACTCATTTTCTGAGGTGAAAGCTGAACAGTTTTACTTTTTTTGAACAAACTGCCAAATAGTTCCTTAATCGAAAGTCTGCCCCCAGATAATGTTCTCTCCTTAGAAATTTTCTTATATAAAACAACAGCAACAACAGCTATCGCGAGTATAAGCAAAAGCCATACCCACACAAGCCAATTTTCACTTGCTGTACTGGCTATATCTTGTATATCCACAGCCCTTCCAACAAGAGCTACCTCTCCAAGATCTGCTTTCGTAGAACCATCATCAACACTTACTTTATAACTTCCCGGAGGAGCAACAAGTTTAAATTTCTTAGAATCGCCGACAGCAAGATTGTTTATTTCTTTTATTTCGTCTATTTCTCCAAGGCTAATCTTAACAGGTCCTGTATAAGGGACATTTCCAACATTTGTTATTATCAAAGTGCTATTTGAGACATTAAACACAGCTCCCCTGTATTCCTCAACCAAAAAGGACTTTACAGTTGTCAAATTATCCAATTTTGCTTCTATCTTCCATTCTCCTGGAGTCGTGTTTCTTTCAGTTGTTATAACTTGAGATTGCCCAGTGCGCACAACATTCTTTTCAAAAATATTTCCACTTGGATCACTAATTATCACAGCCACATCCGCACTTACATCTTCGTCCGCCTGGTCATGCATCACAACTGTATATTTAACTTCGCTTGATGGTGAAACGCTTTGCACATTCAATGCAATTCCTATCTCTTTCATAATCTGCTTTATTTTAAGCGTCGTCACAGACTCTCCCGAATTAATGATGTTGGCTTTGTCGTCTTTCTCGTAAGCCTTCGCCCTAAGTTCGTATGTTCCAGAAGAGGATGTAAGAGGCATACTAAAGCTGAAATCAAACTCTCCATTATTCACGAGTCCTGATACCTTAAAGTCTATACCTTTTACCTCAGCCTCCAGAAATCCATTAAGATTTTGACCATTCGCCTTTTTAGCACTACCTTTTACATTTACACTATCTCCAGGATTAAGCAAAACGTTATCTATATTGAAAGTAAGCATAATCTCATCACTTATTTCAAATTTCTGACTTCTAATCTCCTCATTATCAAATCTAACTTCGAGATAGCACTCTCCCTTCAAGTCACCAATTAAGGTTTTGCTAAATTTTGTTGAAAGTGAAATCTCTTTTTGAACTCCAGCCTCAACAAAATATGGGCTCTTGAGCAAATCGACATCCCCATTTGGACACACAAGCTTTGAATTAACAAACTCATTCTTCTCACTCTGGGAAAGAAGGTTTATCTTCATGTCAAATTTATCACCTAAATTATAAACTGCCTGAGGCTGAGAAATCAGTATTTCAGCACTAACTGAGAAGCTAAAAAGCACAGCAAACACAAGAAAAAAAGCAAACTTCATCAAATCTCCTCTCTTACACATACTAATTTGTGTTTTTGCAGATATATAAATTTGTTGCTTCGTCATTTTTAAAGAATTCCAGGAAAATTTATAAACTTATGAATATTATCCTAAAAATGATTACAATAAACAGTTTCCCAAAATGCAAAGAGTGCGGTTCAGATCTTGTTCCACTTTTCAGAAAAGAGCTTGATGAAGAATCCAAAGCCAATATAGAATCGATGTGGTGGAGATGTTCTAATTGTGAGAAGACTGTCGAATAACTCTATACTTTTTCTTTCTGTTAAATTATAGATATATGCCAACAATCTATAAAAATAGTAGAAATTCATTTTCTTAGAGAATTTTATTAATTTCAAACTTAATCTTTTCAATAGTTTTATCGTTAATTTTTCCTATTTTCATA
>CAZEOE010000034.1:0-8528 GCA_964513665.1 Candidatus Woesearchaeota archaeon
CCGCGCCGCACTCCCGAAGAGCGCGCCGCGCGTGAAACTGCGCCCGGCGATTTTCTCGCGTGGATTCGTGCCGCGTTGCCGTGGTATGCCGTCGCCCCGGGCGAGGTCCGCATTTTCCCGACCGCCATCTCTGCGCGTGGTGAATCCGCGGACGCCGCCGGAAATCCGCTCGGCCCGCTGCCGTTCGCAATCACCGGCCGCGTGGAAGATGCACGAACCCCGGGCCGCTCTGCCGCCATCGTCGCCTGGTGGGCTTGGCAACCAAGCGGCGAAAGCATCGACGGCGAGCCGATCGGCGAATGGGCTTCCGCTTTTGCGCCGGTGCCGGTGTGGTGGCTCACAGAGCCCGCGAAGCTGCGCGCGATCGCGGAGTTCTTCCCGCTCGCCGCGGCCGCCGCGCCTCGAGCACTCGCCGCCGAATTCCGGCGCATGCTTGCATCCGCTCAATGGGACGCCCTGCCGGCTACGCGGATCCGGATGGCTGCGGAGCTCCGGCCGCGTCTTTGGGCGCGCGCGGTTAAAGAGCTCCCGCCAAGCCACGCCGCCCGCGCGCTCGGTGAAGGCAAACAGCGATCGCCGGAAATGATCGAAGCCACCGCGACGACGTCGACCACCGCGCGCTAACGCTCGCGCCCGGCCTTCGCTCTGGCGCTGGCCTTTTTCGCCGCGTGCATCGCGCCGGATTTTTTCTCACGCTTCGCCGCGAGCAATTCTTTTTGGCGTTGCACGGCGGCCACATCGCCGCCAAATGAACGCACTAAATCGACGCTGAATTTATCAACCGCGCCAAGTTCAGTACTCATCGACCTGGCGCGAGCCCACAGCGACGCCACCGCCGCGCGATCCGCTTCCGCTCCGGTGATTCGCTCGGCGAGACTCTGCGCGGAATATTCGCGCCCGATGGCTGACCCCTTCGCGCTCACTCCGTCGCGCCCGAAGCTGACGCCGAAAATGCCGCCTTTGTTTTCTTTGAAGGCGATATCTACCCCCGCCCGCTGCAGCTCCTCGAGAAATCGCCCGGCGTTGCCCTTCGCGGCCGTGATCGCGCCGTCGATGTGCTGGGCCGTCTCTCTCTGCCAGCGCATCCCGGTTGTTTCCGGTGCGCGCTTCATGTTCCGCGCGGGTGTGCCTTCCTCATGCTGAGCGACTGACACGCGCCGCCGCTGCGCTGTCCGCCCCGGTGTCTTTGGTTCTTTCACGTCAAACCCGGCCGCCTTCGCGCCTGCGATCTCTTCGCGGAGCTTCCCCCAGCGTTTGCGGATCGCGGCATCACGCACCCGGCCGCTGTAAATGTGCGCCGGTGCCACGACCACAAGCCGGTGCTTGATTGCGCTGCGTGCGGTCTCTTCCATGTGGCGTTGTAAAAAGCGAAAATCGCGCAGGCCCTTGCCGTCACGGTCCGCCCATTCGGCGACCATATGCGCCTGCAATCGCCCGCCGTCTTTGCTTTTGTGAATGGCGATCACACCGCGCCGCCTTTCGCCGTACATCGTGCGGAAGTGTTCACCCGCGATCGCCCGTGCCTTCGTGATGTCGGCGAGCTCGGCCGCGTGCCAGCTCAAAATGGAATGATGGCATTCGCTCTTGTGCTGGCGTCCTGTTTTCGCCGCGACTGCGAGCCGGTGAATCTCCATCTCCCGCGCCCACAATTTCCAATCCGTTTCCCGGTTGCCTGTGCCCGAGGCAAACCCGAGCCCATCCACGGCGAGGATTTCATCCTTAGACGTTGCGGCGACATATTCGAGCGTCCCGCGCGCGCTGGCGTTGCCGCCTTCGCGGCTCTTGCCGGCATCCGATGGAAGCACACCGATCATTGTCTCGCCGCCTTCCTCTTTTCCGCCGCCATCCGCTTCCGTTCGCGCGTCACGGCGTCGATGATCGCCGCGGCCGCCTTCGCGATCTGGCCGACAGCGGCCACGGTCGCCTTCACCGCGCCGCCGTCATTGCCAGCAGCACGAACACGGAGGACGTCCCGCGCGTCGACGAGCACACCGCGCGCGTCCGCGAGCTCGGTCAGGACTCGCGCCGCTTCCGCGATCCCTGCGGGGATCTCGATCGCCTGCGGCACTTCGCCCAGGCACCGCGACCGCACGAGGGCCGAGGCCGTGATCCCGGCCGCGTGTGCAGCCTTCTGCACGGCCTCAAGCTCGCCCGCAGTCATGCGGACAATCAACGCGTGCCCGCGCGCCTGTTTCCTGTCGGGCCGCTCGGATTTCGAGCGTTCGCGCCGTTGGTCACTCGGGGCCGCTTTGGGTGCCTTTCCGCGCGCGTTCGTGATCGTCATGTGTGTATCCTCCTCGCCGCCTGATTCTGGCGGAGCTCCAAAGACCGCGACGGACTGCCCGCCGGGCCTACCGAAAAACGACCCCGAAGAGGTATACCGCCGGGCCGCTGATAATCCGGGCCTTCGGCGCGTTGGTCACAATTGCGGCCGAATTCGGCGGCACTGCATGTATGGGGCGGGACCGCATTTTGCGATTTTCCGCAGCGACCGCAGGGAGCTGCCCTACAACGTGCATACGTTGTCCCTCTTGCCTTAGTATATCCATATGCCTTAACAGCGGTCAAGTGGCACTAAACGGCCTTCGAGAAGCTTCAACTCTTTGGCCGAAAATATGCCCATCAATGGCCCTACGGCGCGCCCTGCGGGCCGAACCCCAGCCCATCCGGGCCACCGCACCCCGGCCGCGCCGGTCGTCTCTCTGGCGCGCCCGTTAGCTCAAATCACCCGCCCACCTGGGCGAGAGCTAACGGTCTCCGGCCGCCCGCTTGCGCCGCTCTCGCACCTTGCCCTCGTACACGGCCAGCGGGTCATGCGGCCACCATTCGGTGATCGCCAGCTGCTCCGCGTCGACCCACAGATTACGGTGCTCAATCCACCGGATAAGTCCGGCATCAGCGAGTGAAAAGATCGCGGGGTATGCGCTGCCAAGGCCGCGCCGCATAAGCCACGGCTCGCGCTCTTTGCAGGCGTAGGCCAGATGAAGGCCATACGCCTCCCCTCCCCGCCGGTGCAGTTCGTCCATGACCACGCACCGGAGCATCCAAGGGCGTTTGAAGATGGGCGAAAATATAGATTCCAGATATCCCACGAATCGCCATATTGCCCGACCATCGCCCGCCCGCCAAGCGTCCGGACGGGGTGTCCGTTGGCGTCCGGACGCCTGTCCGGACGGGCGTCCGAAGTCTCCGCCGCGCTCAAGGTGTCCGGACACCCGTCCGATACTTGAGCCATGCTTACCCGTCTTGAAATTGCCCCCGCCGTCGACCGCCGCCGCTTCGCGGAGACGGTCCGCGTCCTCACCTCGGCCGGCCGCATTTCCCCGGCCTCCCCCGCCCCCGGCCGGCCCGCGTCTTTCACGACGGCCGAGGCCGAGATCATTGCGGAAGCTCTCGGCGTCCGGACACCCCGTCCGGACACTCCACAGCGTCCGGACACCCCGTCCGGACAGGCGTCCGTGGCGTCCGGACACCCCGCAGGGGAGACGGCTACCCCGGCCGAGCTCCCCCCGGCGCTGGTTGTCGAGCTCGCCGAGCTCCGCCTAGCGATTCGCCAGGCGGAGGAAAGCCGCGCGGCCGAGGCCGAGCAACGGGCCCGCGAATCGGCCGAGCTCCGGGCCGAACTCGACCGCGAGGCACACGCCCGCGAGGCGGCCACTACAACCGCCCTACTCGCTCGCGAAGAGGCCGCGCTTACGCGCGCCCGCATTGCCCGCCTCGAACGCGAACGGCGCGCCCCTCGGGGCCTTTGGGCGCGTGTCAGGGCTGCATGGGGCGTACTGCGAGGGGAGACGGCCGCCGTGCCCGCTCTTCCGGCGCCGCGCGAGGAGATCGCCGCCTAAGCGAAGAAGAAGCGGTCTACCACTCCCATTTGCCGGCAATTTCGTTGTCGATTGTCACCGTGCACTTAACCTTGCTGCCGAAAAACGACATTGCCTTAACCAGCTCGGCGTTGACCTTGTGCCCCCTGTACTCCGCCGATGCCTCGGCGGTCGAGCCGAACCACGAGAGACTTTTGCGGAGGACTTCGTTTCCGTCGATGAGGAGCGTAAGCGTCCCCGACATTTCGTTGTATTGCGCGTCTACCTTCATGGCCGCATCTTCGCCACGCGGCCGGAATGACGCTTGTCCGCCAGTTGTCGCACAGCTGACGAAAAACGCGGCGCACACAAGCAAACCTAGCCCTCGAATCACTTTCATTCTTATCCTCCCGCGAGATGTTTTCCCGAGTGTATCCGGCTAGCTTGTAGGACGGAAGCCACCGGCTTTTCCCGGCGATTTTGGCCTTGCCGGCAGTGCTGCAGGGCTTTGCCTTTTCATTTCATCGTATGTGGAGATTTTAGGCGGGCCTTGTGCCCGCCGTTCGCCGCTGGCTTTGCCAAGCTGCCAGCCTGGCGAAGTTTCCACAGCGGCGAGCTGCCTACTATAGGCTTTAAGGTTTAACTACAGGTACGTACAGGTATAGAGGACGCGGACCCAAAATGAGACAGTTTATGCGTAGAAATGAGATCGTTTATGCGTGGAAACGGCTCTAAAAATGGTTGGAAATGAGACAGTTTATGCGTGGATAACTGCTAGATTTCACAGGGGTTTGTGGAAAAACTAGCGCCGCGCCACATGTGGGGGAGACGGCCGCAGTATTAGCGCGCCACGCTCGGCCTTAATCCGCGCCGCCGGGTAAACGCTAAGCACTTTTTTTGCCTCCCGTTTGAACGCCCGTTTGAAATCCAGCTTGCCGCGCTGGGTCATTGGATACCCCGCCCCAAATTGGAGCTGCAGGGCCTCCCATGAAATGGCCTGCGGAGCTCGCAGAAAACTCATGCGAAACGTCAACCAGACGTACAGATCAAGAGCGAGAGGCGACCGCTTGAGCTGTTTCAGGGTATCCATTATGACCGGAACCGGCCGCGTGGTGACCTCCCTGAAAAAATCCGGGGACAGATCGACGAACGAAGGAAACAAAGTTTCCTGATCCGGCTCGCGTGCCTTCCACCATAGATCAGCGCTCCCGATGTAGAGGGGGGGAGCGATGCGGCTTCGCTCGTTGGTGATAGACCACACGCGAATTGTCGAACCGAAGAGCGAATCAACCTGTTTCTTGAGCCGCGGAATCGATCCCCACCGCCCGCCCGTTGGCGCTAGGCCGAGCTGTTCCATGAACTTGGATAGGCTGGTGCCAAGCTCGATATGCGGGTCTTTCGTTCTTACGGCGGTCGTAGTCAGAAACGACAGGACCAAACGCGGCACGGAGCCCCATGGAATTCCGATCTCGCGTGGCGCTTGAAGCGTGACACGAAGATCGCCATTTTGCCGCGTATACTCGTTGTCGTTTACGCAACGATGCGGCAACGTAGCTTGCACGAACACGCGAGCCATAAACCCGATTTCACGCGCCCGCTCTTCTTCCTCCCCGAATACCTGGGCGGTTAGCTCGGAGCTCATCCGCCGATCTCGGGCTCATTATCACCGAGGCTTCTTTCTGATTTCTCTATGGCCTCGCGAATCCTGCACAGCGATTTCTCTTCAATCCAGTCCATAGCCGTTTTTAGATCGTCCGGTATGGAGCCATTCGTCTGCATGCAACTAGCGCGAATTTCCTCCACGACGAACAACGCCGCCTTGCATATTGCCGCCTTGTTAGCGTTCGAAAACTGCGGGGGTGGTGTTAGAAAACTTCGGATCGCCTCCAGCGCTTGCAGCCATTGCCCCGGCGCATTTAGCAAAGCGCTCAATACAGCGACTGCCCGCCGAGGGTCCCAGCATGCAGGAATTTGGAGTGGCTGTTGAGTCGCCACGACTAAACCGCCCGCCGTGCCCGCGTCCGTCGCTCCGGCGCAACCTTCGCGGCCACCTTTCGCCGCGCAGTCTTCCGCCGATCAAGCGCCGCGACCTCGCGGAGCAACTGCGCGCCGGTCAACCCGCCATCCGCGCGGAAACTCTTTTCCGAAGCCGCGAGGATCGCACGGAAGCGGGGCGAGTGCGCGAGGATGAACCGCTCGAGCTCATCCGGATCGCTCATGTGCACCATGACCGCCTCCGGCCGCCCGTTCCGCGTGATGACCACCGGCCCGTTTTTCGTCTCGGCCACGTATTCCGAAAACTTCGCCTTTGCTTCCGTGGATGGAATGATTTTCACAGCTGCACCGCCTTTCCCGCGATCGTAAGTGACTCCCTGATTTTTTCACCGACAGCCAGGACAAGAACCACAACCGCCCCGCGATCGACTTTGTAGAACACGCGAAACTTATTCCGCGCCCCCAACCGCAATTCCCATTCCGCGCCGAAGTCCACCGGCCGCCGTAGCGGTTTGCGGTTCTTCGTTTCGCGCTCTGGTTCGTGTCCTAGCTGTTTTTCGGTTTCGGTCACGATAAAGCGCCGATCCTTCGGATCGATAGCCACGAGGTGTTGGATCGTCTCGCGGGAAAAGGTAACGCGGTAGGCCATAACTGCAATTCTAGTTTGAGTATTCGTCCGTGTCCCTTGCAATCTTCACGCGAACATGCTAGGCTCTTCATCAGTCGCCTATGGGCTCGCGTGCCCGGCGATTGTTCAACCCTCGCGCGACGGGCCGGGCAGTAGCCCCGGGGGCCACTCGAAAAAATGGACCTCCTATCCCGCAGGAGGTCCCTTATGCCCGCTTTCGATTTCCCCCCGCCATTCTCCCCAGACTTGCCGCCCGCGCTGTCGCTGGATGACATCATGGCCGCGCCGACGTCCGCCGAACTCGTGCGACGTATGCGCGCCGCCGCGCTCCGCCGCTCCCGCCTCGAGCGCGACGCCGACGCTCGCGGCATGCTCTGGGGCTATCGTCATCGCCCCCGGCATCAATCGATCATGCTGTGGCTGTATCTCACAGGCGACGCCACCCGCGCGCTAGACGCACTCGGCCGCGCGCACTACTGCGACGCCGAGGACCGCGAGACCGTGCTTGAGCTCGCCCGCATCGACTCCCGCGCCATGCTCGCGCCGCTGTCTCGCGATCTCGATCCGCTGGCCCTGTATTGCGCCATCGAGCGCGACGCCGAGGCCGAGGCATTAACCCGCCTGCGATCGATCTGCGCCATCGCGCAGACTCGCGCGATTGCTACCCCGGCCGAGGCCCGCGCTCACCGCTATCTCGTCCGATTCTTCGGCCACGCCCTCGCTATCCCTCCCGCTTACGCCGCGCGCGCTGCTTCGGAGCTCGCCGAGGCGTTGAATGCATCGCTGGGGATCCTCGCGGCCACCGCGCCACATGGGGCCGCGCAATGAATCCCTCAATGTCGATCGTGCTCGCGGATGAGCATCTAGCCAAAGCCGGCCACGAGATCAGCCGTGCACTCGACGGCCTCGCCGTGCTCGCGTCCACACATCCGATCGTTGCCGCGACGGTCGCGCCGATCACGGATGGCATGCGCGCCGCGCTTGCCGCGATCGTTGTGGCTCGTCGTGCGATCACCGCGAACCCCGGAGGGGGAGACGGCCGCAGCCGTGGTGCCGGAATGGGAGGGACTGCCCGATGATTCCCGACGAACTCGCCGCGCTGGCGCGCAAGCTCCGCGCCCGCCTCGAAGCGCTCCGCCGCGCCGGGCTTCTCTCGTCCTGGGCGAGAGTCCAAGACATCCCCGAGGCCAGCGCGCGCGATTGGGCGTCAGGCCGCGCCGTGCCGTATGCCTACGGGCCCGCCGTCTCGGCCGATCGCCTTCCGATCATCATGGCGCGCCTCCGCGCTTTCATCGACTCCGCCAAGCCGGCCGGCCTGGTGAAGTCGAGGAGGCGGCCGCGATGAGGATCACGCACTACGAACTAAAAGACCTGCTCCGCGATATGGGCCACACCACGCCCGGCGGTCGGCCGCACTCGCCCGATCGCCGCCGCGCTGATCGGCGTCTCATCGTCCGCGTCATGGCGTCGCTGTTG
This sequence comes from Candidatus Woesearchaeota archaeon, assembly GCA_964513665.1. GTDB lineage: Archaea > Nanobdellota > Nanobdellia > Pacearchaeales > GW2011-AR1 > UBA73. The sequence continues at coordinate 7,900 of CAZEOE010000034.1, forward strand.
CTGGGTGAATGCTCCTGCGCCACGGCCGCGCGTTGTCTTCCGTGCCGCGTGGCTGGTGCACTCGGGCCGCTCCTGCGTTCCGAAGTCGCCCGCGCACTGAAGGAGGCCGCTAATGCCCGCCTTTGATCTGACCCCGAAGGCGCGCCGGAACTGGGCCACCGCGCTCCTGCGTACACAACCGCCAGCGCCGCCGGTTTCCTCCCCGGCCGCGCCCCCCCAGGTCAGCGCGATAGCACCACCGCCGCGCCCCTGGGGCCGGTCCACGGAAACGCGCCCGGACCTTCGCCTAGCGATGCGCCAGGCGGAGGCCGCACGCGCGGCCGAAAACTTGACAAAGATTCGGCCCATTGAACCGATCTATGCGGGCAGCGATCCGTTTGAAGTGTTCCGTGCGCAATTCACGGCAGCGGAAGAGAGCTTCCGCGAGACAATCGCGCCGATCATCGCCGCCCGCGCCGCCGCAAAGGAAAAGGGCCTCCCCATGCCCGATCTCCCGCAGCTCTCGCTAATCCCCGGTCTATCCCCGGCGATCCACAAGCACGCGGCGGCCGCCGCAACGGGGGAGCCCACGACACCGCGCCGCACTCCCGAAGAGCGCGCCGCGCGTGAAACTGCGCCCGGCGATTTTC
>CAZEOE010000035.1:0-8284 GCA_964513665.1 Candidatus Woesearchaeota archaeon
TTATTTCCGTGTTTTCTTTAGGAATTCTTGCTTCTATCGCCTTGGGAAGTATGGGTGGGTAAATTATATTTCGTCAAGTGTTTCTATGTAACTTGGGAACTCGTGTCTATATCCTGAAAGTATTTCTCTCTGTGTTTTTGCTACTAGGTTAACTCTTTCTATTTCTTCTTCTTGGTCTCTGGCATTTATTGCTTTGAAAAGTGAATAAGATACAGCGGATATTGAAGATAAACCATAAACTATTTCAAGAAAATTAGTATTCATATTTATTCCTAAACTTGAGATATACTGGCATATTTCTCTTGAAGTCAACGCACCAAGAATATAACCTCCCGCTAACGTTAGACCTGCGATCACTTTTAAGGGAGTTTGTCTAGAGAAGGCCTTTCTTGTATAAGCTGTTTTTCTTTCTATGTCCTCAGGAAAGTATCCTATGGTTTTTAAGTCCTCAGCATATTGTTCAAGTCGGCTTTCGATTCGCACTTTTTCTCTCATATGATTTTTCCTTAATTTTACATCAAAAGAGCTATTTTTAAATACATTCGTTTATATTGTTTAAAGATTTAGCTTCTTTTTCAAAGAGTCTTTTAGTTTTTGGATTATGAGAAGGATCTCTCTAAAAATAGAGCTATATTTTTTAACGAAAAACTTTTTAAGGGCGCCGGACTTAAGTTTTATTATGAAAAAGAGAGTTATTGTTTTTATGATTGTTTTCCTCGTTCTGATTTTTATAGTCTTTGTTTATCAGTTTAAACCAGAAGAAATTGTTGAGAGATTAGAATCTGAAGCAACAATTAACTCAATTATAAGTCAATTAAATGAAAACTGCCCTCAGAGTACTTTTTGCGTTCCATTTAAACCAGAGTGCGGTCATTGGAGGGTAACTAGCTATGCTCCTTACAAATATTGTGGTCTTGGAGATGTTGATAAAACACAATGTCAATTTATTGAAAATGATGAATGGGCTGCCTACTGTATGGCTTTAAAGGCGTCTGATGAAGAGTGTTTAGAATTTGTTGGAGATGATAGAAAACTTCAGGCAGTTTGCCATATTAACGATTATGGGCAATTTTTGTTTCCAAGAGAAACCTTTGACAGAGAAGTGTATGTGAGTGAGACAAACGAAATTATAGAAAATCCAGAATTCTCTATTTGGACTAATTGTTCTACAACAACTGCCAATGATTGCAAAAATCTTCTCTGGGAAGAATAATCGCAGATAAAATAAGTTTGATACTTCTAGGAGTTATGTTTATGAGATTGGTTACATTTTGATCCACATATTATTGCCATCATTTTAGAATAATCTTTAAAATTTTCTAATGATTTATCTTTTCTTCTCTTGTCAAGATTATTTATATCTTTAATCGGGAAAGGTTTTCCATTTGAGAATTGTGTTCCATATACCTGTTTTTTACCTTCGTTCACTAATATTCTATCTGTTAAATAAGCGATGTGCTGATTTCTTTCATTTGTTAATTGGAGTTTTTTAAGTAATTCTAAGCATTTTTTTTGGAAATTAATATCTTGAGAGTGTTGAACAATTAACCAAGTAAATAGCTCCCCTTGTTCACTTACTATTTCTGATCTGAGCCATCCGTATTTATATATATTATCTTTAAGCCAAATGGTGTTAATCCTGCAATTTTTTTCAAATTTATGTATTTTCTGACTATTAATTAATTTTTGATCTAATTCGAATCTTATTTTTAATTCCTCAAGAAGCCCTTTATTTATCATTTTGAGATAAATGTAAACAAGATTATAAGTTTATTTATGACGTTTAAGATAAAGGACATAATGTTCGGCATGTTTATAAATTCATTTTTTTAGAAAGGAAAATGAGAGACAGAGTGATTTTAGCAGGGATTTTGTTTTTACTTAGTATAAACTTAGTTTGGGCTTCGGAAGTTAATAAGGTGGAGATAGGAGTTTATGTTTTGAATTTGGGAAAATATGATATATCGACAGGGAGCTTTACAGCTGATTTTTATTTATCTATGAGGTGTTCTCTTGATTGTTCTTTGCAGGATTTCGAATTCATGAATGGGAGGGCTGGGAGTATAGAAAAGATAATAGATGAGAAGAACGAGAGGTTTTACAGGATACAGGCAAATCTTAACAGCCCTGTTGATTTGTTTAGGTTTCCATTTGACAGACAGAACCTGCAAATCATAATAGAAGATAAGAAAAATGGAATTGACAAGGTTGAATATTTTGTTCTTGAGGAGGAAAGCGGGATAGATGACAGTATTGCTTTTGCGGGATGGAATTTGGATAAATGGACTGCAGAAACAAGAATACATGAATATGAAATATACGGGGAGAGGTATTCTCAGTACGTTTTTACACTGCCCATTTCAAGGATACTCATAAATTCAATAATAAAGACATTTTTGCCTATAACTTTTATTATACTTGTAATGTTATCTTCTTTTGTGTTGGATCCTGATAAGATTACAACTAGACTTACTATGGTTGGTTCGGCGCTTGTTGCTTCGGTGATGTTTCATGTTTCACTTGCGAATCAAATACCTCCAGTTGGATATCTGACTTTTGCGGATAAGTTCATGGTTTTGACTTACTTTGTTTTGCTTTCTTGTTTTGTCATAAATGTTTCTTTGCTTGAACTGAATGAAAGGAAGAAGGAAGATTTAGTTAAGAGAATACACAGATACACGGAATTTACAATGTTTATAGCTGTGCCAATACTCTATGTTTTGCTTTTTGTTTTCTTTCTTTAATTTGTTATCCTGAAATGGGAACGTGAAAATCGTTTTTTTTAAGTGGGGAAAAAAAATCACCTTAAAATTGTAACAGTGTTTAAATAGAAGTAATTTTAGAATTACGACATGTGGTGCCAAAGTAATGGTGGTGAAAAAGGGAAGGTTTTTCTCATAGCTTTAGTTTTCATTTTGTTTTTTTCATTTGCTGAGGCGCGAATCTTGAGCCAGGGAGGAGAAACGATTACTGATCCTATTACAGGTGTTACTTTAATAAGGCCTGTTGAAGAAATTGGGAATCCTTTTGTTAGTTATTTGAGACTTGATAGTGATTTGGACGGAGTTCCTGATTATAGAGATAGATGTCCAGATACTTTGGTTTGGGAGAAGGTGAATAGGTATGGATGCGATTTGAAGACGTTTTGTAATGATCTTGGGTGTGGTCTTGGATGCTTAGAGGCTGATTGGAATAATGATAGCGAGAAGAGGATAGAGGGAAGTGACTGCGCTTTGCTTATGAATCATCAGAATGGTCTTGTGTTACAACCTAAATGTGTTCCAAGATATTGTGATGATCCTAAGACTATACCAATTCCAAAAGAGGCTATAGATTTATGGATGAGTTTGAGCCAGAGAAGTTATGTCAGTGTGAATCTTACAAATGTACCTGGAGGTTTTGCTCAGATAAATAACACTGTATATGATGGATGGTGTGTTGATTTTGAGGGAGGAATAGACATAAGCTTTTTGTATGAGGCAGTTTTGCTCTCGAGTTATGATCCAGAATTGAATGAGAAGTGTCCTAAGTGCGCGGGGAAGGAATGGGATAAGATAAACTACATAATAAATCATAAACCTGTAGGCGTTCATTGGTTGAAGATTCAGGAAGCAATATGGCACTTCACAGATGAGTATAACACTTCAGATCCTATAGTCAATCAGATAATAAACGAAGCCAATACATATGGCGACGGGTATAAACCTGGAAAGGGCCAGTTTGTTGCATTAATAGTTTATGTTAAGAATAATCCTGGGGCGCAACTTATCATAATCGAAGTTGATCCTTAAAATTTCTCTGCTGAAAACTGGAGCCATTCTTTGAATCTTGGGAAGACTTCGGAGGAGAGAGGGAGTTTGAAATTTTCTCTGACTTCTTCGCTTATTCTATGAAATGCTGCGTTTGAAAGGACGTTAAATGGGGCTTCTAAGATAGAGGGTTTGTTTAGCTTTTTTGAAGTTTCTAGGATTTCTTGTTTTATTTTTGCCCTTAGCATTATATTATCTAATACGGCATCCCAATTTCCAGCCCAGCCTTTTACTTTTGAGGCTATGTTTTTTATTATTTCAGAGTCACCATTTATGAATTCTTCAGTTGGCTCTAATTCATCCTTATCTACATTGTATCTAAAAAGATCTACAAATCCTTTTTCTTCCAGAGGATCATGAGTCCAGTTTTTTCTGACTTCTGATATCTGGACTACTCTCTTGAGAGTTTTTAGACCGTCCGGGGTTTTTATAGGGTTTGTGATAATTATTAAATCGGTTGCTTTGAAACTTGTTACAGGGACTTGTAAATCATTGACTACTCTGTCGAATACTCCATAAGGGGAATCACCATGGATTGTTCCTGCGACAACATTTGCGAGAGCTCCAACTCTCATTGCTTCATACAGCGCTTTTGTTTCATCGCTTCTTACTTCTCCTATAATTAGAGCTGAGTCTCCTAATCTAAGACTTGTTCGGATTCCTTCAGATGCAGCTACTTCTGTTGAGCCGGAGACGAGGGAGGAGCGAACTCTCATGCTTAATATATCATAACCTAGCTTTCTGAGAGTTTCTACAGGAAGTTCTAAAGTATCTTCTACAACGATTGTTCTGTATTTAGGCATTATTTCAAGCATCAATGAGCCTAAAAGAGAAGTTTTTCCTGAGGATCGTGTTCCTGCAACTAACAGAGTTCTTGAGCCGTCAATGATGAATGAAAGAAATCCCGCAGCGAGGGAATTTATCATTTTGTTGTTTATGAATAATGGGAGTGTCCAGGGAGAGTCTCTATGTCTCCTAAATGCATAAGTTAGACCGTGGGGAGAGAGTGGTTCTGTGACGGCTGCGACTCTAGTTCTGGAATTTTCAAATGAGAGGTCAGTGTCTAAAACGGGATTGGCTTCATCTAGAGGACGACCACTTTTTAATCTTAATTTTGCAGCCCATGAATTGATATCTTCGAAACTTGGGATTATGTTTGTTACACATTCTTCATATTTTTCATGTCGCACAAAAATAGGATTTTGAGTTATAGGGGCGTTTAGGATTATGTCTTGTAATTTTTCATCCATAAGGAGCAGTTCGATAATTCCAAATCCGATAGTATATCTCACGAGTATCTTTGCGAGATTTGTAAGCTCTCTGTTTGAAAGAGTCATGTTCTTGCTTTTGGATAGATCTGATAACATATCTTTGGAGATGTTGAAAAAAACCTGTCTCGTTCTTTCAGGGTCTACAAATTCTTCTGCTTTTGGCCTATGCTCAGAAAGAACATTTCTTGCGAGGTTTAGAATGACGTGTTGTTCTTCAGGGAGAGAATATTCTGGAGGAATTATATGGTATATATATTTAGGATCATTTTCATTTTTTAGTATAGTGATCGTTATTTTTTCAGAGAGGTTTTTTATTTCATACTGATCTATCAATGATGTTTGGGGAGGTATCTGGGCCGCGATTCTTGTGAATGTGAAATTAGGAAGTATTTCGGGGCGGAAGATATTTTTATAATACTCTCTTTTTCCGAATGAGATTTCCAGAGATGTGCTTTTTATGGTTTTTAACAATTTACAGGAATTAAGGAGGTCGAAGAATTTTTCAAGAAAACGCGTGTAGTTAAGCAGATTTGTTTTACTCATTGCCTGACCTTTGTCAAGCTGTTCACGAAATTGTTTTATTCTTTTTTTAAGCTCAAGCGAACAGCTTATAGGGTCTTGTTTAAGGAGAGTTATAAGATATAGAATGTCTTGCGATACTTCAGGATCGTTTCCAAAGATAAAGAGTTTTTTTTGGCTTAGAACTTCTTCCTGTTTTATTAAATAGTTGTAAAGCTGGGCGATTTCTAAAAGCATGGACACTTGTTCAGGAGGATAGCTGTAATTTCTTTGCTGGACAAATACTATCCTTACAGAAGAGACATTTTCTGTTAATAATTCGATGCATTTTTCCATAACTAGGGGATTGTCAGCAATTGACGGAACAAATGGCGCTCCGAGAGAATTTATGTATAAAATATCTTCACCCTGCTCTCTTTCTATTTGCGTTGCATAAATAGGCGCACCCTTTTTGAAAATCATACGTGTGAGACGAATTGAATGGTTAAATATTTTTAGTTTTGGATTGTTTTTCTTTTTATACATATTAGAGGATAGAATTTTTTTAGGAAGCAGAGCAATGGAAAGCCTTATGAGTGGAGCGATTTTGATTTAATAATTGTTTGCGATAAATTAAAAGGAAAGAAATCATTTAAGAGGCATAGGTTTTTACGATTATTGGGAGGTTGATTATTCAGTTGATTCTCTATACAATGCTCTTGAGGAATTTGAGAAGCTACCAAAGATGATAATTATAGTAAGAGAAACTAAAAAAAGGAATAGTAATTGAATAGAGGGAAAAACTTGCATAATGATCAGACAAAATATTTTTTTGATACTTCACTGAATTGCGACAATAAGCAGATTTATATAATTCGTAGCTTATTTTGGTTGTGTATCGTAGGATGACGAATAAAAAAAGAGGATTTAAAATAAAAAAGAATAGGGGTCTTATTAAAAGTTCTGAAAGCAAAATAGTTTTTTCTATTGTATTTTTATTTGCTGTTTTAATTGTGGCTTCTGTGATAGAGATTATTCATACTGAGAACAGATCTGACCAATTTTTTAAAGTAAATGAAGACATATCATTTTCTCCTGAACAAAATGAGAATTACATTGTAGTTGCCCTTTATACTACAACGAACGAGCTTCAGGTGCTCCAACAAAATGATAGTAGGTCTTATAATGTGGTTGCGCAGGCCGATCTATCTACTAGAATTGAAGCTTTGACTATAGGCGATGTTGATAATGATGGCCGGGAAGAGATTGTTGTCGGATTAGATAGGGCTTCATCTCCACAATTACAAGTATTTCGTTTTAGCACTCGAGGTACATTAGAAAGGGAGATTGTGAGTGAAATTATTCCATCATTTCATATAGAGGGATTAGACGTCGGTGATGTTGATAATGATGGGCAAAATGAAATTGTAGTTGGCCTTGAACAGAATAGTCTATACTCTTATGGGCCTTCAGTATCTAGAGTAAGGATGTATAAATTTAATTCTGGAGTATGGCGTGAGACCAATATCTCTGCCCCAGATACAATAGCAGTACAGGATGTAAAAATAGCTGACCCTGATGATGACGGTCAAAATGAAATTGTGGGACTCTTCGCTAATCCTTATTCTTCGTCTCCTCCTAAAGTTCAAATTCATAGAAAAGTTCAATCTGATTGGATAAGTGAAAATGTTACAATATTTTTAGGCAGTCCTTCAATGGGCGCAGAGCGTTTAGTTGTTGCCGATGCAGACGGAGATGGCGACAATGAGATTATAACGGCTTATTGGGATCATTATGGTGGAGAAAATTTCAAATCAAAAGTATTTAGCCTAGATTTTCAGGGCGCGACATGGGTAAAAACTGCTTTGAGTACAGATATTACGGGTTCTGTTGATGGAATTGCAGTCTTTGATTTTAGACAAGATATGAGACCCAATGTAATTGTAGGTACAGTTCGTTATACTAGTGCTAGAATAAATGACATTTCGTATGATCCGGTAACAAATAATTGGACCACTGTTTTAATTTCTCCGGTTGTAGGGGATGTTTTCGATGTAGATTTTGGAGATGTAGATAATGATGGGCAAAATGAGATAATCTTTGCGAACGGTCTAAATTTACGTAGATTGGAGCCTGGAGATGTAGAGCATGCAGATATTATAAAGTCCTTCCCGGTTTATGTTGACTCCGCAATTGTTGCAAGGTTTCCTAAAGATACTTGTGGAGACTCAATCTTGGAAGAAGGTGAACAGTGCGATGATGGAAATACGATAAATGGAGATGGATGTTCTGCAACTTGTAGGGGAGAATGTTTTGATAGCGATTATGGAAATTATTACAAGAAGGGAATTACTGGACCTGATTTGAATGGTGTGAATTATACAGATTATTGTTATTCTAATCAGTATAACTTAATGGAGTACTCGTGTGTCGATGGATTAGTTACTAATTCGAGTTTCTATTGTGCTAGAGGATGTTTGAATGGAGCATGTAAGTCTCCTTTAGGATCTAGTCCTACGCCAGTTGCTCCAAGTGCGACAAATCCTTCTCCTGGGTCTGGGGCGATACAGTAGTTTTATTTTAATAATTGGGAAAGATATATATATATGATTTTTTATTAATGTTAAGATAAGAATATGGTGAAGAAGAGAGGTTCTGGGATTCGAAGCGGTTTTTATTTTAAGAATAAGAAGATAGTTCTTGGGA
>CAZEOE010000036.1:0-7850 GCA_964513665.1 Candidatus Woesearchaeota archaeon
TTAAAGTAAACTTTTATTTATAAGTTTTTCTGTTAAACCACTATCAAAACATCTTGGAATTTATCGGAATAGAGTCATTCAGATAAGGCATATCCCTCTTCTTATCATGTTTATTTCCAGGCTGATATTCTCCTCTATCCTCGGATTTTGTCCTGTCAACAGGCTTTATGCCCTTGCTCTTTTCTATCTCAGAAACAATCATGCTAACTTTTCGGGCAGCATCCGCATTCACAGATATGCTATCAATACCTTCCTGAACCAAAAAGCTAGCCATCTCAGGCTTACTTCCGGCCTGTCCGCATATGCTTGTCGTAACACCATACTTCTTACATTTTCTTATAACGTACTTTAAAGAATTAAGAATGGCAGGATGCATCTCATTGAAAAGGTGCTGAACATCTTCATTATTTCTATCAATAGCCAAAGTAAACTGAGTCAAGTCATTTGTCCCAAAACTTATAAAATCAATGCCTTCTTCACACATCTCATTTATCAACTGCACAGCAGCAGGAGTTTCAACCATAATTCCAATTTTAATATTTGAAGGAATTCCTACCTCCTTGGCAATTTCCTTAGTTTTTCTAACCTCTTCAACACTTATAACTTGAGGAACCATTATACCAAACTCCTTGTCTGGATAATCATCAGCAACTTCTTTAATGCCTATTAACTCAGCACGCATTATATCAGGATGTTTAAGACTGAATCTTACTCCATGATCTCCGAGCATAGGATTGCTCTCTACATGTTGAGGTGCGCCCTCTAAATGATTATACTCGTCGCTTCTTATATCAGAAGTTCTTATCCACATACCATCAAAATGTTGGGCTATTTTTCTTATACCTTTATGAATCAACTCAACATAATCCTTGATCTTATTGCTCTTGACAAAATGAACAGGATGCTTGCCTCCCTCAGCAATAATTCCCTCAAGTCTAATAAGCCCTACATGTTTAGAACCAGATCTAGCGGCTCTTTCAGCAAAACTAGGAATATCAACAATCACCTTTATTATTGTATTCGTGGGAACGATAGGTTCAATCTCTATAGTTTTTGTCTCACCTTTCCCCTTATACACTTTCCCTGCGCTTCCATCAACGGTAACTATATCTCCATCCTTAAGCTTCTTCGTCGCTTCCCCTGTTCCAACAACACAAGGTATTCCCATTTCCCTTGAAACAATCGACGCATGAGAAGTCAAACCACCTTCATCCGTGATTATCGCTGCAGCTCTCTGCATAGAAACAACCATATCTGGATTAGTCATCTCGGTAACAAGAACATCTCCAGATTTTACCTTCTCCAAATCGCTCATCTCATGAACTATCTTTACAGGACCAGACCCTGCCCCAGGACTTGCTCCAAGACCAGACAACAAAACTTCTCCTGAAATATCTCCCTTAGATTCCTTAAACACGGTAGTTATAGGCCTAGACTGAACAATGTATATCCCACTCTTATCAATAGCGAACTCAATATCTTGTGGCTTCTTATAGTGTTCCTCAAGCTCCCTTCCATACTGAGCAAGTCTCTTCAATTCATAATTATCAAGAACTCTAGCCTCAGCCTTCTCATCATCTAGTTTTATAGTTTCATTTTTCCCACTAGATTTTTTTATAATAGCTATCTTCTTTACATTGATCTGTGCCTCTAAAAGTTTAAAATGCTCTAAATCTTTATGAATAACATAATGGTCAGGCTTTATCTGTCCTGAAACTATCCCCTCTCCCAAACCCCAAACAGCCTCTATAACAATACTTTTGTCTCCACTCATAGGATTCTGAGAAAACATAACACCTGACTTTTCAGAGTTGATCATCTTCTGAACAACTACTGCAAGATAAGACTTACTATGATCAAATCCTTTCTTTGTTCTATAATATATTGCTCTCGCTGTAAAAAGAGAAGACATGCATTTTTTTGCGTACTCTATTAGACTTTTAGCACCTTTAACATTCAAGAAAGTGTCTTGCTGTCCAGCAAAACTTGCATCAGCCAGATCTTCAGTCGTAGCAGAGCTCCTAACAGCTACAATCGCATCTTCTGAACTCTTAAGAACCTTCAACGGATCCATTCCAGGAACAGAATCTCCAAGCATACCATAGCTCTCAACAATTTCCTCTTCAAGATCTCTAGGAAGTTTCTCTGCTTCTACAATTTCTCTTATTTTAGTAGAAGCATTGTTTAAGGAAGTAGTATTTTCCACATCCAGATTATTCAAAATTGCACTTATCCGAACATCAAGTTTAGTCTCCTTGATAAAATAAGAATATGCTTGCGCAGAAATCACAAACCCTGGCGGAATAGGAAACTTAGAATTAAACATCTCAGCAAGTGACGCGCCTTTCCCCCCTGCAATAGGAACATCCTTATTGCTCAGCTCAGAAAACCACTTAACATAACCCTCACCCTTTTCCATTCCAGTTAGAAAATCAGAAGATTAATAAATGTTATGTAAAAACAGTGTTTACTTCATAGACTCTTCAACTTTATCCCAGTTAACAACATTCCAAAAAGCATCAATATAATCTCCTCTCCTATTCTGATATTTCAAATAATACGCATGTTCCCATAAATCGATTCCTAAAATAGCCCTCTTCCTTTCCATCAAAGGATTGTCTTGATTTGCAGTTGTCATTATTTCAAGTTTACCATTGCTAAAAGTAAGCCATACCCATCCGCTCCCAAATCTTGCAAGAGCCAAATTCTTAAACCTCTCCTTAAACTCAGCAAAGCTCCCATAAGTTTCTTCTATCATCTCATAAAATTCCTGACTAGGCTCAGTCTTGTTCTTGGTCAAAAGCCCCCAAAAGAATGAATGATTCCAATGTCCCCCTCCGTTATTTCTCACACTTTCTTTTATTTCCTCTGGAAGTTTATCCAAATTCACAAGTAACTCTTTAAGCTCCAACTTACTAAACTCTTTATATTTCTCTAAAGCCAGATTCAGCTTATCTACATAAGCCTGATGATGTTTAGTGTAATGTATCTCCATAGTCTTAGCATCTATGTACGGCTCAAAATCTGAATAACCAAAATTCAACTCAGGTAAAACATGCTTCATTTCCGATGATAAAACTCAGCATTAATAAACTTTTGCAGAACAATCAAATAAATCCGATGAAAAATAGATTACTTAGCTTTATATACTCACTTTTATCTACAACTAAATGGAAAGCTTCAAAAAGCTAGGAATGTCAGAAAATCTCCTTAGAGCGATACATGATCTAGGTTTCACAGAACCAAGTGAAATTCAAGAAAAAACAATCCCTTTAGTAATGGCTGGAAAAGATGTTCTAGGCAGTTCGGCAACAGGTTCAGGAAAAACCCTCGCCTTTGGTTCAGGAATAATAGAAAAGTCACAACGAGGAAAAGGTATCCAGGCACTTATTCTCACACCAACAAGAGAACTTGCAGAACAAGTATCTCAATCACTAAAAAGATTCGCTAAATATTTCAAATTAAGCATAACTGAAGTCTACGGAGGCGTGTCAATAGTTCCGCAAATCAGAAATATACAAGACTCAGAGATCGTCGTTGGCACACCTGGAAGAATTCTTGATCATTTGGAAAGAAGAACGCTTGATTTGTCAAGATTAAGATTTCTTGTTTTAGATGAAGCAGACAGAATGCTCGATATGGGATTCATAGATGACGTTTTAAAAATAATAAACGCCTGCCCGAAAGAAAGACAAACTCTTCTCTTTTCAGCGACAATCTATCCAGACATAGAAAGAATTGCAAACAAGTATATGAAAAGCCCGATTTTTGTAGAAGCAATACATTATGTAGATCCTTCAAAGCTCTCACAAATATACTACGATGTAGAACAGAACCAAAAATTTTCCCTCCTAGTTCATCTGTTAAAAGAAGAAAAATCTGAATTAGTCATGGTTTTTTGCAATACAAGAAAAAATGCAGATCTTGTAACGAGGAATCTCATGAGATATAATCTGCACGCAATCGCCATTCACGGAGGCCTAACTCAGAACAAAAGACTTTCCGTTCTAAAAGAATTCCATTCCAAAGAAACAAACATATTAGTATGCACAGATGTCGCTGCAAGAGGTTTAGATATAAAAAACGTGTCTCATGTTTACAACTACGATGTTCCAAAAACAAGTACGGAATATGTGCATAGAATAGGAAGAACAGCAAGAGCGGGTGAGGAAGGAAAAGCTATAACCCTAGTTTCAAGCTATGACTATATGAGCTTTAGAAACATAATCGAGCGAGAATCATTCAACATTAAAAAGGAAATAACTCCTGACATACAAAAACTTTTCGTGCAATTTGACATAAGAAAGCAATTTTCAAAATCTGGGCATAAAAGATTTGGAAAGCACTTTGGAAATAAAAGAAGAGATGACAGAGGAAGAAGCTTCAGCAGAAAATTTAAAAGAAGATAAAGAGATTACTGCCTAAGAAACATATACAAATTACCTTCTGCCAATCCTATAAGTCACATTAAACACAAACTAATATCTCTCTATTTTAACACTTGAGTTAATTCTCAGAAAGCTGTGAATCTATAACTTGCTTGAACTGAGCAAAAGGCAAAGCACCCTCAAGCTTAACGCCATTTACAAAGAAAGTAGGAGTTCCCAAACTTCCCCCATCTTCGAAATCAGCATTAACTTCTTCAGCCATATCTCCATTATCCAAGCACGAAGATATATCAAATCCAAGATCCTTAGCCCACTTCTTCATGTTTTCCTCAGACAACGTCGCCTGATTCTCAAACAACTTATCATGATACTTCCAGAATATTGTATCGCCACCCTTCTCTCTTATACACTCAGAAGCCTCAGCAGCTGGCTGAGCCATAGGATGCCCTGGAAGAGGATAATCTCTATATATCAGTTTAACCTTGCCAGTATCAATATACTCACTCTTCAACTGAGGCAATGTATCCTGCCAAAATCTCTTACAGTAAGGACACTGGTAATCAGAAAATTCTATTATCGTAACAGGAGCATTTGGATCTCCAAGAACTGCATCATCATCAGGACTTGTCTGAAAATCATCCCCGCTATCGGTCGGAACAGGTTCATCTCCCAAATCACCATTCAGAGGAACAGGCTGTCCAGCCAAAAGATAATTCCCATCCAAAGTAACATAAACAGGAACTTGCTGACCATTAAAATCCACATTGGCTGTATAAAATGAACCCTCTCTAACAACACTCAAAAGCTCAACCTGCCCCTGTAACTGAGGATTAGAATTTAAAAAAGTCAAAACATTTTGTCTTACAACAGACTCACTAACAGCACCCCCGCCATTCCCAACGGAAGCCAGCGCGAAAACAAAAAGCAATCCAAGTATAAAACTAACAGTTATCCAAGGATTATGTCTAACACTCACAAAAAATTTACCGATAGGAATCTCGATAACATCATTATTCCTTTGAACCACATGAGGTGCCTTTTTCATCTCCATCCCATGCCCTAAATTCACTTATTTAAAAACCTTTTGAAAGTTAAAACTAAAACACATAATAATCAAATTCAGAAAACATTTAATAAAGTGTTTACTCTACTCATTACATGGGTTATGATATTGTAATAGGAAGAGACAAAACAGACAAAGAAAATTTCGGAGAAAAAGGATTGATCTTCCTCGGCAAAGGATATGTAAAAATGGGTCTATCCACCTCACTTTCAAACAAAATTTGGATGGACATAGCAAGATCTCATGTAATACTAATCGCAGGAAAGAGAGGATCTGGAAAATCTTACACGATAGGAGCAATAGCGGAAGAGCTATCAAATCTACCTACAGAAACGTCAAAAAATATAGCTTCTCTTATATTTGACACGATGGGGATATTCTGGACAATGAAATACAAGAACGAAAAAGACAAAGACCTCCTTAAACAATGGGATCTAGAACCAAAAAACCTCCCTGTTAAAGTATTCATACCATTCGGAAAAAAAGAAGAGTATGAAAAAAACGGAATACCCTTCGACGAAAGCTTCGCTCTTCTTCCATCCGAGCTTGAAGCAGAAGACTGGCTTACAATATTCAATCTAAACTTCACCTCTCCAGCTGGAGTCCTCATTTCAAGAATAATAGAAAAAACAGAAAAAAAGTATACTATAAAGGAAATACAAAGCTCAATAGAGAGAGACTCAAAAGCCACAAAAGAGACAAAAGAAATAGTTTTCTCCTTATTCTCAGCCGCAGAAAGCTGGGGAATATTTTCAACAACAAATAAAGGAACAGAAATATCAGACCTAGTAAATCCTGGAAAAACTTCAATCCTTGATATATCCGTCTACTCCTCAACTTCCTCTTTCAATGTTCGCGCCTTAGTAATTTCACTCATATCAAAAAAATTATTCAAAAAAAGAATGGACTCGAGAAAAAAAGAAGAATTGGAATCTTTAAGACATGGAAAAGATTACCTTTCATACAAGTCAGAAAACGCGGACCCTTTAGTTTGGATATTCCTAGACGAAGCTCACGAATTTTTAAGAAAAGATGAAAAAACCCCTGCGACAGATGCCCTAGTTCAGCTTCTCAGGGAAGGCCGACAGCCAGGAATTTCTTTAGTACTAGCAACCCAACAACCCGGACAAATACATAAAGATGTAATGACGCAGTCAGATATAGTAATCTCGCATAAATTAACAGCCAAGCCAGATATAGACGCATTAAACGAGATAATGCAGTCATATCTTATAACACACATAAAAAAAGAAATAGACGATCTCCCTCCATTAAAAGGTTCAGCGATAATACTCGACGATAATTCAGAAAGAATATATCCTGTAAGAGTAAGACCTAAATTCACCTGGCACGGCGGAGAAGCACCGACTTCCGTTAAGGCACATTTCAGAATATAAAGTTTTAAAAACGATTATTTCACCTAAAAGGATATGTCGGCAGAATTAAGAGAAGTATTTCTTTCCGAAACAAGAAAAACAAACTGCGAAGAACCACACGGATTAGTAATGTTTGTAAAAAGAAATTATAAGTTTACAACAAATTACTGCCCGAGAATAACATCTTATCCCGTTGACAATTCTGAAGTTCAAGTTTTAGAAGCAAAACTAACTGTTAGAAAAGACTATAGATACCATTTAGTTTTTGGATTTGACCCTCCAAAAGAACTGGACGAGGTTTTATTACGATTCGAGTCTATTTACCACATCTCAGATCACCCTCTACCATTCAGAGTTGGTCAAAGTATTTCAATGAAAATTCAAGCACCCGATCAAAACGAATCTCTAAATAGACTTTTCTGGGGAAGAACAAATGATGAAGACGAAAGATTAATGAAATTAGCGACTGAAATGGCAACTCTGCAACAAGGACAAAAACCCCATGTAGGAGCAGTACTTGTAGCGAACGACAACATAATAACTGCAAACAAATCACATCTTAAAAGAAACGAAAAATATGGTGCGAATATTCACGCAGAGCGTTATGCAATCAAACAAGCAGAAGAAATGGGAGTTAATCTTTACGGCTCAACATTATACACCACCCTCGAACCTTGCCTTACCGAACACCGTAACATAGAAGGATGTGCAGAACTAATTGCCTCAAAAGGAATCTCCAGAGTAGTTGTCGGTTCAATTGACAACTTTGGTCCAAAAGGAAGAGGTATTGATCTTCTTTTATCTAGAGGCGTAAAATGCCATATACCTAAAATGAGCGGAAAACTGCAATGCACCTTAAAAAACTTGAGAGGAAACCATAATACCTTTAACATAGAGGAATATCTAAGTCACATACCAAGAAAATCAAAAAACAGACAAAAATCACCTGACTTCGTTTAAAACTCCGCCATCTTTAACAATTACTTTACCGCTCTTTAAAACTGCCACAGTTTTTTCCTTTGC
>CAZEOE010000037.1:0-3410 GCA_964513665.1 Candidatus Woesearchaeota archaeon
GAGGATGCGAGGAATGCTTTGATGAGAGGTATAGACAAAGTGGCTAATACTGTTAAGGTTACTTTGGGTCCGAGCGGGAGAACTGTTATTTTAGATAGGAGTTCTTCACCTATAGTTAGCAATGACGGGGTGACTATTGCGAAGGAAATTGAATTGAAGGATAAATTTGAAAATATTGGTGCAAAACTAATAAAGGAAGTGGCTTCGCAGACACAGGATAAGGCTGGAGATGGAACTACGACTGCGACAGTCCTCGCACAGTCTATGATAAGAGAGGGTTTGAAGAATATAACTTCGGGAACAAATCCTATTGAGATGAAAAAGGGAATAGAGTTAGCTACTGCAAGAGTTACTGAATATTTAAAGTCTAAATCTAGTGAGGTGAGAGACAGGGAAAAAATAAGACAAGTGGCTACAATCTCGGCTAACAATGATGAACACATTGGCAACTTGATATCCGAGGCTATGGAGAAAGTTGGGAATAAGGGAGTAATAACTGTTGAAGAATCTAAGACAATGGATACTTATCTTGAACTTGTTGAAGGTATGCAATTTGACAAGGGATATATTTCTCCATATATGGTTAGCGATAATGAAACAATGGAGACTTCTTTTGAAAATCCGCTTATAATGATAAGTGATAAGTCTATTTCTAAAGTTAAGGATCTTGTGAATATATTGGAAATGGTTGCACAGGATGGCAGGCCTTTGGTTTTGATTGTCGAGGATTTGGAAGGAGAGGCGTTGACTATGCTTGTATTGAATATTTTAAGAGGCGCTATAAAGGTGTGTGCTGTGAAGGCTCCTGGTTTTGGAGATGAGAAAAGAGAACTTTTGGAAGACATTGCTATTTTAACAGGAGGAAGAGTGATTTCTAAGGATACAGATGATAAATTTGAGGATGTTAGAATGGAGGATTTTGGATCTTCTAAGAAAGTGAGGATAACTAAAGACGAGACTTTGATTATAGAGGGAAAAGGAGAGAAGGAAGAAATAGGGAAAAGGATTAAACAGCTTGAGAGGTTGGCTGGAGAGGCTGATTCTGAATATAAGCGAGAGGATTTGAGAAAGAGACTTGGAAAACTTAGCGGAGGAGTTGCAGTTATAAACGTTGGAGCTCCAACGGAGACTGAATTGAAGGAGAAGAAACTTAGGATAGATGACGCTTTACATGCCACAAAGGCGGCTGTTGAAGAGGGAGTTATTCCAGGAGGAGGGCTTTTACTTTGGCAGGCTATAAAAGAACTAAAGGATTTGTCTGGACTTTCTACTGATCAAATGACAGGAGTTAAGGTTGTAAGGGTTGCTCTTGAGATGCCTATAAAACAGATTGCTGAAAATGCTGGAAAAGATGGCGCGGAGGTTCTTTCTTATCTTATGCATGCTAATATGGGTGGGAATCACAGTTTTGGATATAATGCTAAAACGGATAAATTCGAGGATTTGTTCAAGGCAGGAGTTATTGATCCTACGAAAGTTGTGAGGAGCGCATTACAGTCTGCTTCAAGTATTGCTAGTATGGTTCTTTTGACAGAGGGAATAGTCGCTGACTTTGATGAAGAAAAAGATAAACAGGGACCATCGATAATAATATAATTAGTTTTAGTAAGAGATTCTTTTATTTATCTCTCAAACTTTGTTATTCTTGGATAAATGTGGTGGAAGGGGAATGGTCTCTTATTTGTTACAAATGATATGTATCTTAGAAAGTCATAACATTGAGTGTTCCATATTTCGCAGAAGTTTGCAAGAGATTTATTTCTTTTTCCTGAGAAAAGAACTATGAACCAATGTATAATTATTAGGAAAAATATGAGCGTTTTCCATATGCTTAAAATTATTCCTGTGATTATAGCGACAAGAATTCTCATCCAGACCTCTTTTCTTTCCTTCCTTTTTCTTCTGTCTGTCACTTTATATATAGGACATAAGGGTTTATAAGCTTTTTTAATTTTGTTTTTCGAGATGATTGAGACAAGAAGACTTTTGCTTAGGAGATTGAGTGAGGAGGATGCAGATTCTATTGTATTAAATATGAATGATAGAGATATAGTTTCCAATCTCGAGGATGTGCCTTCTCCATTCACGGAGGAAGATGCAAAAGAGTGGATAATGGAATGCAATAATGATGATAGTTTAGTTATGTTTGCTATAACTAAGAAAGGAGAGGAAGGACTTATCGGAGAAGTTGGATTGAATCCTATCGGGAGAAAAGAGGGAGAGATAGTTTTCTGGATATCGAAAGATGAACAGGGAAAGGGATATGCGAGTGAGGCAGTAGCTGGTTTCTTAGATTATGTTTTTAAAAATTATAAAATAGAAAGAGTTATTGGAGAGGTTTTTGTTGGAAATGAGGGTTCTGCTAAGCTGTTGAAAAATGTAGGGTTTGTTTATGAAGGGAGAAAGGAAGATAGTGAAGGCAGAGAACAGGAAATTTACGTGCGCAAGAGAGGCTGAAAGGTTTTTATATGAACGAGGGCTTGTGGTTTTATGAGGGAAATAAAACACGTAAAGCTTAAAACTTACCAGGGCGATAGGAGGATGCCTCTTGGGGAGGTTTATGATGCGTTTGAGAGATTCGAAGATGATTTCTGGATAAGGGACAGGATACACAATCAGGAATTTAAGACTATAAGAAAAGGGAAAAAGTATACTTTACCGATATTTGGATTTAGGAGCGAGATTAAGGGTCCTGCTATCTGGTTGATTTCTGGAATACATGGTGAGGAACCTGCAGGAGTAAATGCTATTGCTAAACATATAGGATTTCTGAATGATTTGGCGAGAAAAATTCCTTTAGTGGTTTTGCCTTTTTGTAATCCAGTTGGATATGTTTTGAATTGGAGGTATCCTGATCAGAGAAGACCTAATAAAGAGGGTTCGGCAAGGAGTGTTGGATCTAGTGAACATTATCTTCCTGCTTTAAATAATATGAAAAGGGCAAGAGAAAAAAAGCCTTTGTGTGAAGAAGCAGGAGATTTAACTGATTATGTTCTTAGACATCTAAATAGATATCCTCCGATATTAGTTATAGATTTTCATGAGGACGAGAGTTCAAGAAGTTTGTATATTTATTCTCAGGGAAAACTTGGAGCGGGAGATCCTGTTGCCAGAGAGGTCGTTAATATTCTTGATAAGAAAGGATTCAGAATAAGAAGAGGAGGAAAGACAAGGTTTGATCAGGAAGTTAAGAATGGAATAATTGGAAAAGTCAATGACGGATCTATAGATGAATTGCTTGCGTCAAAATATCTTATTGTAGATGGAGTTTTAAAGAGGAAGAGAGAGGCTAAAAGTATAATTGTTGTTGAGACGAGTACTAAGAGGTTCCCCATAGAGGTGAGAATAAAGGCACATACAGAAATACTTCTTAGTGTTGAGAAGTTTTATGACATGGCTCGGATGATTGG
>CAZEOE010000037.1:3510-7723 GCA_964513665.1 Candidatus Woesearchaeota archaeon
TTACTCTTCGTCGCGTATGCCTGCCTCGGTGAGGAAGAATTGGGCTTCATTTTCTGGGAGATTTGGAGAGTCTATTAATTTTGCGACTCTTGATCCTGCTTTTCCTCTTCTGAAATATACGCGGTAGGTTGAGTTATGGACTACGAAACCGTTTGCGATATAGTTGTGATTTGTTGGAACTGCAAAGTCATATAATACTTCATTGTTTGGAGAGATATTTATTTTTCTTATTTTTTCAAATGAAAATTCTCCGTCTATTAATTTGTGTATGAAGTTAATTTTTTGCTTTATTTGCCTGTCCTTAATTTCACAACCCATGAGTGCATTAAGTGCGTTCCCTAATTCTTTTTTACTTACCCATCTATAGGCTTGAGGTCTTGACTTTATTATTCCTGAAAAATTAAGATTGCACTCTTTTAACAGTTGTTTCAATGCGATTCTTTCAATAGGCATCATTTCATAAGAGTAAGTGTCTTCTATTTCTTTTACTCTGTCTAATAATATTTTTTGCTTATCGTTTGCGGTAAATCCGATCTGGAGATAGTTTTTTACATCTTTATCAATTATCCTTAGAACACCATGTTTATTTTTCCCAATATCGAATTTTATAGTAGATCTTATCTTTAATCTTAACATGAACATTTGCAAATATTCCAAAATTTCTTTTTCTTTTTGAACGATTTTTATATAAGCGCGTCTTTTGTTTATATGCCCTTCTGCGTCAACAAATCCTTTGATGAAACTCGCAACCACTTCCTGTTTTGATCTACCTACCTCTTCTAGAATATTTTCGAACATTGTTTCGAATAGATCTCTTATTTCTTTTGAATTAATACTTAGATTATAACAATTCTTGTTATTGACTTTGGAAATCTTCCCATCCACATTAAATAGACTTTTGAAATAAGAGTTATAAACTTCTAAGACTTCTAATCTTTGATCTCTGAATCTGAGACCTCTTTTCTCAAAGTTACCATCGCCCCAGAAATACCCAAAAATTTGTGCTAATCTCGGATCTAGATATTCTGGAATTAATATATTCTTGTGTTTGTTGCTTATCACAGGAACTAATTGAAGTAATTGGTTATTTCCGAAATAATTTTGTAAGTTGTCTAGAACTTCTAGAGAGGTCGGATATTGTTGGTTTAAGGCTCTTCTGAACTGACGAGGAGTTATACCTATTTCATCACACAAGATTTTTCTGCTTAAATTTCTTTTTTTTAGTTCTTTTTTTATTATTTCAGAGTCAATGCTTGTAAGTTTACCTATCTTTTTTAATTTAAATTGTGGAATTTTTCTATCTTCTCCTTCGATGTTTATCATTCGCGCTTGGGCAACAAAGTCTCCTTCTTTCAAATCCTTCGCTTCTTTTTCTGTTATATTGAAATTGTCTACTGTAAAAAATCTGTGTAGTGCTGAGCAATTTATTTGTGAGTTTGTTTGTATGTTATAGATTTCTTTCACATCGGGATTTAGAAATATTTGTTCAGATGCTACGTTTTCAAATTTTATTTTTTCCAAATTTCCAGAAACAACTTTTTGATGACTCATGTTTTTTATTTTGATGACACTTCCATCTGAAAGTTGTATTAGAGAGTTCTCTTTTAAGCACATATGTCCAACTATGTTGCCCCCGACGGCAGTTGTTGGATCTCCGAAGAGAACTGCAGGGTTGGCCATGACTTGATTTGTGATGAATACTGCAAGGTTATGTTGTTCTGCAATTTTCATAAGGTTGTGAAGATATTTGTTTAGTTTTTGTTGTCTGTCTGCTAATTGGCCTCTTCCAGCGAATTCCGCTCTGAAATGTGCTGTGAGAGAATCTATAATTACCAATTTTATTGGCTCGCCTTCTTTTATCATTTCGGAGATTTTATCTAGGAGAAGTATCTGGTGATCTGAATTGAAGGCTCTGGCTACAAGGATATTTTTAAGGACTTTTTCAGGATTTGCTTCTATTGCTGTAGCTATTTGTTTTATTCTCTCAGGACGGAAGGTTCCTTCAGTGTCTATATAGACTGCTTTTCCTTCAATACCTTTTTTTTCTTTTGGGAGCTGAACATTAACTGCTAAGGTTAGGGCTAATTGTGTTTTACCAGAACCAAAACTACCATAGGCTTCGGTTATGGATTTGGTTTCTACTCCTTTTCCCCCAAGCAGATTGTCAAGATTTTGGGAACCTGTAGATATGTATCCTATGTTTTCTCTTTTTTTAGCGAATTCTGATCCGTCCATGAATCCTAATTTCATCATGGATCTTGCGGCTTGGATGGCTTTTCTTGCTACTGCTTCGCCTACTCCAGCCATATCTGAAAGGGCTGGGGGAGACATGACTGCTAGACCCATCAGGTCGTAGACGCCAGCAGCTTCTAATTTGGAAGCTATTCCCGGACCTATTCCAGGGATATCTGTTAATTTAGGCTCTTCTTCAGATTCTGTTTTTTCTTTTTTTTCAGCCATCGTATTTTTCTATTTAGCCGGATATATAAAGATTATAGCCTTTGAGAACATTATTTTTGCTTTGATTCTAGGTCTTTTATAAGCTCTTGAGGAATGATATTTTGTATGTTTGATATGGCGAATTCTGTCGAGTTTGTTACTGCGTTTGTTCTAACTTGACCGTGGAATGATTTTTCTTCTCCTAAAACTGAGAGTTTTGCTTTTTTGAATTCTTCCGGCGAAAATATCTGTTCTTCTGTAAAACCTAGTGATTTTATTTGATCTCCAAAGAGGACTGCTCTTAGAGTTTCTGTTCCGTCATCTAGAACTATGTTTAGGACTGCTCTTTTTTGAGGAGTTATTTTACCGTGGGTGAGACATTCATTTTCTTTTGCTTTCTTTCCACATTCCGGGCAGACCTCGAAGTATTTTGGATCAAAGATGTTTACTATTACTGATCTTGTTTGTATACTTTCTCCTGCTTTTGCTTCTGAGATTTTCTTTTCTACTAATGATTTTTTTGTGACTATGTTTTCTAGTTTTTCTTTAGATTCTTTTATATCTGAGAAAGAGGATAGATGCAATTCACCGTTCCTCATATTTGCATTAGATATTTCTACTACTGAGCCCTGTTTTATTTTTTCGTTTTCTATGAGCGAGATGTGATTAATGTCCCAGAGTACTGTGCGGATGTTTGATGATTCGTCCGCAAGAGTGAAACTTCCTATTTTTCCGGAGCGACCATTTTTAGAATAAGATTTTACAGGGTTAAGCTCAGTTATTTTTCCAATGACGTTGGCTTTTCTCATGCCTTCCACAAGTTCAGAAATTTTCATTCTTTCTAGGTCGAAGTTTATGCCTAATTCTGCGGCGACGATTTGAGCTGATCCTTCTTTTGATATCAGTCCAGAGAGCTTAGCTTTCTTTGCTTCTATTTTTCTTTCTATCTCCTCTTTTTCTAATCCTGAGGATCTTGCAATCCTTTCAAGGAGCTTTTCGTAATTCTCCATTTTTTTCTTACAGATAATTGATTTATAAGTATTGTTGTTTGTTTGTTTTTATCTGTATTTTTAGGGTAGCTTTTAGTTTTGCTCAACGTTTTATTAATATTAAGGATATTGCTCCAATTAAGCCCATGAGGAGATCTAGCATTGTATCGGCTAAGCCAAGTTGCGCCTGAAAATTTGTTAAATGATCTATTGCAAACTCGAAGAGTTCCCAAAGCGTTGCAATGAGTGACACGGAGGAGAGTATAATTAATGGTTGTATTTTTGAATTTAGTTTTATAAGATTATTTTCTTTTGCAAGTTTCAATAAAGATAGTGATGTGAGGGCGACGGCAAAGCCTCCCAGGAAATGCATAGGGATATCAAACCAAGGAAGGAGCGTGTAGGTTTTGAGTGGAACAAGAACGAGATGGATTAATAGGACTAATGCCGGAAAATAAAAAGCTTTGATTATTTTTGATTTAGACATTATTTTTTTGAATGAAGAAAATTTATAAACCTTGTTTTTCAGCATAGATGATGGGAATAGTTGCAGTTATTGTAAGGATAATGCCTGATGGGACTGATAGCAATCTTATGAAGATTAAAGAGGAATCTGAGAAGCTTTTGACGAATCATGGCGCTATGAATATTTCTTTCCAGGAGAGACCAATGGCTTTCGGTTTGAAGGCGGTTGTTATAAAATTTGCATGGCCTGAAGAGAAGGATACTTCTATAATTGAAGATACTCTGGGTGATATTGATGAGGTTTCTTCGGTGGAGATAGA
>CAZEOE010000038.1:0-2744 GCA_964513665.1 Candidatus Woesearchaeota archaeon
CTCCAAATATTATAAATTTGCTTAGGCCAACCTCCATAAAGTTTGCCTTCAAAGAGCCGAGGTTTAGAAAAAAGGGGTAATCGCTGTGAGCATAAAGTGAATTCTTCAATAGCATCTGGAACGGATGTGTCGTCTTTTCTATAATAATGTCGACTCGTGAATGGCATGTCTCCCTCCGGAAAGTCAAAATTGGCTTTTCCCAAAACCCTATATACAACTCTAACATCCATTTCCAAGAGTTTATCTACTTCTTTTATTTCTCTAAGAGGTTTACTATCTACTAGTACAATCCCTCCTTGCTCTCTTGGATAAATGAACAGAGGAGCTACATTTGCACCATATCTGCTAAAACTTTCTCTAAGTTCTGCTTCTCCAGCGCTTGAATCAAGATGTACTTCAAAAGTTCTTGCTCTTGGTATCCATATTGTTTCTGTTTGTCTTGTCATTCTCTCTCCTCCTGAGGTTTCAAAGAAGGAGCAACTTTGTAAAGAATATCTAATGTCGCTTTTAATCTCTGATTGTAAGCCTCTCTTACTTGCTCTTTTTCTGAATTTGATGCGAATTTAAGGGACTGGCTTGCTTTAAGAAAATCATCAAAATCCGGTCTATATAATAATGAGTCTCTCAAATTAGCTAGTTGGCTTGGATGGATCAATTTTGAAGGTTTTTTATCATACCTCCAGCGATAAATACGATAACGTGAATCTAGACCGTTTGGATTAATTAGACAACCATGTCCTTCAGTTCTAACTGGTATAACCGATAGCATATATATGGCATTATGAAATCCCAACTGATCACTTCTCATTGATTCATATGAGATAACTAAATAAGGATTAAGTAGAATGCCCTCAAAAGTCTCCCTGTGAACTCTCCCGAGTGTTGCCAAATTAGGCCTTACCTTTATCTGTGCTTGGACTAAATAATTTTTTTTAATATCCCTCCATTGTATTTCTTCTGATTTAGGTACCATTTCCGCCATTTTACTTTCCTACTTCTTTAGCGCTAGAATTAGAATTCTTAGCTTTGAAATGGCTTGTTGTTATGAAGAAATCCTCTGTTCTTTTTTCTAATTCTGATCTTATCGCTTCACTTCTGTTAGACCAGTATACTCCAGATCTAACTAAAGAACCATCATCCAGTCCAAGGAACAAAAATCTTTCATTATTACCATTTATGATAAGATAATCGGGTTGGACATCATCATTTGCATTCATTTGATAAAGATAATATGGTTCTGAAGTAATCTTTCTAAATGGTGCTTCAAGATGATTATTAAGCATAACTGCTCCAGCACCTATTAAACATCCTATGGCTGCAGACCAAGGGGAGTATTCTGAAGATCTTGGGAGGTCTTCTGCAATAGTGATTTCTTCTAGAGGTTTATTATCTTTGTTTACCATTTCATTTCCTCCCTTTATTTCCCATAAAGATGCTTTTACCTATCCACATGTAAG
Organism: Candidatus Woesearchaeota archaeon; assembly: GCA_964513665.1. Lineage (GTDB taxonomy): Archaea > Nanobdellota > Nanobdellia > Pacearchaeales > GW2011-AR1 > UBA73. Next base: position 1,458 of record CAZEOE010000038.1, read on the forward strand.
CTGTTGTGTCTTCGACGTTTCCGATGTTCTTCCTTCCTAGAGTTAGCTCAAAGAAAAAGTCTGGCTTGCCGTAGTTAAAGTCTATCCCATAACCATTTCCTCTTTGACCATCTAAATTTGAAACGTGTTCAGCATAAGGAGTTATGCTAAAGTTCTTTCCATTTCTTAAATCCCAAACATACCCTATTTCTCCTCTAACTTTGTGCATATCCTTATCTTCAACTTGCTTATAGTCTAATAAGAATCTTGTTGCCAATCCCTTAGACGATCTTCCTGCAGTTGTAGGAAGTTCAATGTCTAAAGCGTTAGGTGTTACATTTCTGGCTCTGACATCTCCATTATTTCTACTAGTGCATGCGTCTCCCCACGCGTGTCCTGATGAAGGGTTTTGAACTAGATAAACTTCTAGTTTTCCTGTCTTAGTATCTGTATCTCTATTTGAAGATCCTTCAACTCTTGTTCTTGTGCCCCACTTTTCGTCTTTTCCAAGATGAGTCCATACAAAAATTCCAGTGTTGGTTTGTCCATTTATATCAGAGTCTGCCAACTCATAAGCAATATTGAATTTGTCTGTCTCTGATGGCTGTATTCTTGCTCTTCCTAGGAAAAAGTCTGTCTTATCATCTACAGTCTTAACTCTATCAAAAGCTCCTCCAACATTTACTTTAGGGAATTTATTATTAAGAGCAACATCTAAGTCGAAACCATATCTTTCAGGGTCTTTAGATTCATCAAACATTGCTCTGTCGTAGTTTAAAGTTAATGTTCCAGAAATGTTTCCATCTTTATCCTTAAGTGTGTGCTGAGTTTGGAATCCTATTCCTTCTCTGTCTCCAACACTTCCAAATAAAATAGCCTCATTTTGCAGTCTGCCTAAGATTAAACTTCCTCTTATGGCAGAATCACTCCAGACTTCTTGTCTTTTTTCTCCATCATTATCATAAAGCCCTATTCTGTTATAAGATCTAAAGAATTCATTATTCCATGATCCATTTTCACCCCATCCTAAACCTGTAGTGTTCTCAAGTATTGTTGAACTGTCGTGATTAATATGTTTCTTCTTGATTATTAATTCTTCTCCATTTGGAAGCGTTATCCCTGTTGGAATTTCTTCATAAGTTTCAGTTCTTGTGGTTGCGTGATCTACCTCTATGGCTTCTCTGAGGTGCGGTTGTGAGAAGTCATTTTCTATTTTACTATTGTTTACACTACATCCAGCTGTAAGACCTATTAGTCCTGCGCCCATTGCCAGCATGCTTTTTAATGTTCTTCTTTTCTTCATATTGT
>CAZEOE010000038.1:2844-7623 GCA_964513665.1 Candidatus Woesearchaeota archaeon
CTTCATATTGTTACCATCCTATAGTTAAATCTTATAAATAGGTAGTTTAAAGTTTTTTATTACATTGTATACATATATACTAAAGTGTAAACTAAATGATAAAGTTTAAATATATACCAAAACAAACATATTTATGAAAAGAAAATTAGTAAAACACGGAGAAGCTACCTTGATGGTTTCCATTCCAAGCAAATGGATTAAACAGAAGCATTTGGGTAAAGGAGACGAAGTAGATATTGTAGAAAGTGATGGCGACTTAATAGTCTCAACTGATAAAAAGCTAAAGAAAAAAGAAAAAGAAATTGTGTTTTCAAGCGAGACAGAATCTTCCTTGAGAATGGTTATAACTAATGCTTATAGGTCAGGTTATGAGAAGTTAACTGTTAAATTTGAGAATGATAAACAATTTGGTATGATTAAAGAAGTAGTTGAGAAGTATTTACTTGGTTTTGAGATAATAAACGAAGACAAAAATTCCTGCATTATAGAGAATATTACAGAACCTTCTATTGAACAATTTTCAAATATTTTTTCTAAGGTTCTAATGAATATAGAGTTTTTGATAGATAATGTTTATGATTATTTTGAAGGAAAAACTGCTGATTTCGAGAAAACTGAGCAGAAAATAGTAGAATTCGATAACTTTTGCAGGAGAGTTATTTACAAACAAGGCAACCTGGAGGGACAGCAGTTGCTTTGGGCATTTCATACTGCTTTAAATCATGGACAAAGAGAATTGTATCAACTCTTAATATACTTGAAAAAAAATGCAGTAAAAGACAATAAAGATATTAAAGAAACAATTGAGAAAGTCAAAGAAGTATTTGCTCTGCTTAAAAGCGCTTATTATGAAAAAAATCAAAGGACTATCAACAAAATACATACTCTAGAAAAAAACTTCATTTACTCTAAAGGCTATGAATTGTTGAAGAAATCGAAGGAACCTGTAGCAATACATCATCTTCTTAATGCTTTGAGAAATTTCTATCTAGCTACATCTCCTTTAGGCGGGATGATTATCTAATCCCATTTTACCGGTTTAGAAGAATAGTGCTCTATTAAAGAAAGATCTGCAAGAGACTTACTAAAGTCTATGTTTCCCTGTTCATCAGTTAACATATATAATGCTGATGCAATGTCTATCGCTCTTTTCTGATGTTCTGGGAGATAACTGCGAAAACCTGTTTTTTGTGGCCTTATGTGTGAAATGCCTGCACCCCTAAATCCTGACACATTATTATTTTTATCATTATCATTCTCCCCAATAAAATAGTCCACAACACCTGATTTTGCTCTCGCAAGAGCAATTTCTTCAGCCTCTGAAAAGTATCTTGCAAAAGTATTAGGTGCAGAATCTCTGTCAAGACATTGCTTTAAGAAAAATACCCCGCTAGAAATGTTTTCCGCATCACTCAATCTTTCAGGATTAACCCATGATCCATGATTTCCTAACTTAACATACATATAACCTCCTGTAAATTCTGTAGGAACAAAACTTATTCCTGTTCTTCTTTCCCCTTCTTTTTCGTATCCTTCCTTCAAAAAATTGTGAGCAAGATAACAAGCTCTCAACCAAGAGGATACCAGTCTCGGATCCATCTTATGCTCTTTTTGCGCTTTTCTAGCCGTTGCGCTAACATCTGGAAATCTGTTATCTCTTTCAATTTCAGGAAGATGTTTCTTAGCGAACTCTAATGCGGGATAAGTGCTATAAACAATATTTTGTTTTTCTGTTCTAGGAAGATTGATAAAATCATCTAATGAGAAATCCCTATATTCTCTTTCCGAAAGTATTTCTTTGATTCTTGGAGGTCGCTCTCTACTCTCAATATAATACACGAGAGCACCTATACTTCCGATTGCGACTCCTGCAATTAATCCTGGGATAAACCATTTTGCTCCTGTAAGTATTTTGTTCTTGAGTCTAGTAAAAAATCCTGAATCCAGCTCTTGAAATCTTTCATTTGCTTGATTAACTGAAAAAAACCTCTCTATTCCTGACATGTTATCTTCCTCCGCCTCTATAATTACTTAATCTTCCCCAATTAATTTTTTTGTCTTCGTCTGAGATTTCATAAAGCAAATCAGCGTCTTCGATTAAAGCTCTTTGATATTCTGGAATTGCTTCGCGATATCCCTTTGATAGTACACTCCCATTTTCATCTAGGTCAGGGTAATAATTAATACAACCTGTTTGCGCGATAGCTTTTCTTAAATTGTCTTCACCTGCGAAATATAGAGCATATGCATCTACGATAGGCCTGTTAGGGGCAGCAAGTTTTCTAAGGTAAGGAAGTGCTGCGACAGCCATAACGCGCTCTCTTTCTTTTTTGTCATTATGTATTGCCTTTGGCAAATCGTTAAGCCAGGTTTCCATAAAAGAAGGAGTAAACACCGGAGACTCTCTTTCTTGTTTATCAGCTTCATATCCTTTTCTCGCTTCATCTTGATTTATATAGCAGGATTTAGAAAAAGCTGAAACAAATCTTGGATTCATTAAGTGTGTTTGAGCTACGAAGATATCGCTATCAAATATCATCATAAATTCTGGATTTTCATTGTTCATTGTTGATAGTCTGTCTTGTGCCCTGTTCATTCTCCTTCCTAGAATTTCGAATCTGGCTTTTCTATCCTCGATAGACATCTCTCTCGCAGTAATTTCCCTATCTTCTTCTCTGTTCATCATGCCTCCGTACATTGGAACAGCTTCCCTTTTAAAATCAGGCATATACATTGCACATGTGACACCCCCCATACCCATAGCACCAAAAATTCCAAGAGCAATGCCTCCTCCAATATATTTTGGTAAATCTTCTTTAAACCAAGTTTTTACTTTGGAACTTGGACTGGCATTTAGTTTTTCAAATTTTTTTGTAGCTTCTTCAACAGTTTTGAATCCTTTTTTTCCAACACTAATGAAATCAAGTAAAGACATTTTATTCCTCCATACATCCTAAGATGAAATTTCTATGTTGTTTAGGAATGCTCTTTTGCTTCATTCTTTTATACATAGCATTCAACTGCTGTTTTCTCAAATCTGATGATATTTCTTTTATCTCATCATTACCAGATCTTAATGAAACATAAACTACTTTATCTCCTATTTGGACAGGACTTCCATGAGGAGATTCAAACAAGTGGTATGAGGAAGGTTCTTCTCCTGTTAAAATATAGTATCCTATTGCGCCGATAGAATAAAGATCATCTCTCTCAGTCGCTCGTTCTTCTTTTCTATTCACCAGAGCATTAACAAGTCTTGGGGAGGTATAGTCAATTCTTCCTTGGGTAGGAGTTATTGAGAGCGGACAGTCTCTTGAGAATGCTGCAGTTTGTAAGTCAGTAATTACTGCTTCGCCTTTTTTGTTAACAATTACATTATCTGGAGACAGATCTCTATGTACAACTTGATTGGCATGCATATGGCCAACACCAGCTAATATTCCAGACATTATTCCTTTATATACGGGTAAGGATAAACCTCCTTGATTGAATTTGATTTCTCCTCTTAAACCTCTTGAACCTTCGTAATAATGTTCAATGTTTATCGTTCTCTCATCAGGAGTAAAAAAGCTATCTACAGTTCTAGCAAGGTTTGCATGACTCATGGTAGTAGAAATAATTGCTTCCTGTACATTCCAGTTTCTTCCTTTTCTTTGTTTATCTGCTGCGATTTGTCTCTTAATAGATGAAGTATCAAACATTAGTTTTGGCACCTTTGCAACTAGTTGCTCTTCAAAAGTTTCTCTGGGTCTTGTTACCTTGAATGCGTTTCTATTACTACCTTCTCCAAGCTTGTGTTGTGGTTTGTATCCTCTCTTGAGCAATTCACCTCGCGCCATAGTATCCAAATCTAATACTGTGATTCTCTGTTCTTCACTAAGTTCACCAATCAGTTTCATCTTTAGTGACTCCTCCATTTATTTTATTCTCAAATTTTTCCCCAATAACATCAATAGTGATTTGTGCAACAGTTCCAGGTTTAAGGTTTTCTTCAAGAATTCTGGGAATGACTATGATTGCCTGTTTTCCATGTTTTGCGATCTTTTTTACAATGATAAAGCGTTTATTTTTTGCCATGTTTTATACATAAACGCTCTATAGACTCTTTTTAAATGTTTCTATTAGTTATTACTTAAAAGTTACATATAAAAAAGTTTAAATAGACATTTCTTTCTAAAATTTAATGAAAAATAGACTGATTATTCCAGATAATTCTCCATTTAGCCCTGCTCAAAGGTCTAAAATTAGAGATGTATGGGCGTTGCCCCCTATAGGGTTACGAGCATTGTCTGGAAATTCTGAGTTTCCTGATTTGGTTGTTTCGCCTAATTTTAGCGTGGGAAAATATGGCAATATAGACACTAGAGGCGTTACTTTAAAACCTCAAGATGGGCTAAGATATGAACTTGTTGTGGTAAATTCTGTCCCAGATTATCAACCATCAAATCCTAGGATTAAATCTCATGAGATTAAGGTTGAAAGAAGAATGTTTTTTATGGAGTTAGGAACAAAAGAAGATAGATATTCCCTTACAACAATGGTTGCTCCAACAAGATGTGAAACTACCTATAAAGCTGTAATTGATGTTGATCCAGCTCAAATTGACGGATTAAAAACTGGGAGGATTTGGGCTAGTGAAAACGTTTTGGAAAGAGAGGAACAGATTTGGAGATTGGCTCTTGAACATCCTAGGGATTTTTTCTAATGTTAGCTGGGTTAAAAAATTATTTCAAACTCACAAAATGCAAGGCAAAGCCGTGATTTTCATAAACGAGAGGA
>CAZEOE010000039.1:0-7406 GCA_964513665.1 Candidatus Woesearchaeota archaeon
CTTGTGGACAGACAGACCCGCCAAACGAAGAAACGGACAACCTGATGCCATCCAAAAACATACTATTGATTACGCTGTCAGACATGCACAGCGGTTCGAGTCGCGCCCTGTTCCCAAATAGAATGTTCCCCATGAATCAAGGCGAGACAAACCACACCCCAACAGACATACAACAAAAGATATACGACCACTGGATACAATGCGCCGAATGGGTGAAATCAAAACGAAAAGGCAAACACGTCATCATGGTGCATAACGGCGACGCGATAGAAGGGATACACCACAACAGCATACAAGTGGTATCCCCTGACTGGGACGACCATGTAGCCATACACATTGATTTGATAGAGACGTTCAGGAAAGCGGCAGGGATTACGGCATCCGACCAAATGTACTACGTCTCAGGCACAGAAAGCCACACCAAAAATTATGAAGAAACAATCGCGGCTCACTTTGACGCAGAACCAGCGGGGGAGATATTCGGAAAAACCCTTAGGCTTCACCACGAATTACGATTACAAATTCACGGGCGCGAAATATGGTTTACCCATCACGGGGCGAACGCTGGCAAGGGCGCGAATGAGGGTAACGGACTTAGGAACTGGTTGAGGGACATTTACTGGGATTCAAAGCGCGATAACGTCACTCCCCCCGATTTGGTATATACAGCACATCACCACAAATCAACCTATACAAGTTACGTCCAGGACTGGCATACGATTCACGGGGTTATACTCCCATCGTGGCAAGCGAAAACACGCTACGCCCTACGCGCCGCCCCATTCCAGCGTAACGACATCGGTATGGCGTTCTCGGAGATTACAAGTGACGGCGATATTCGCGTATATCCGTCGCTGATTGCTAGATTATAGACGCCACCGAGCCTTAACTTAAGGTATAATGCGGACATGGCAGACGATTGGCGCATACGATTAGAGATAGACGCTTTCAAAGCGTGGTTGAGGTCGTTGTTTCGATGGAGGCGGTGACAATATTCCGTGTACCGTTCAACGCTGGAAAACAGTACTATGAAGTCCATTTACATGATTGCTCCGTCGAAACCTTCAACCGCTGGGCAAAGACACGCTGGGGGTTCTACTGGGGAGATCGCCGCAAGCGGAACAGGTACAAAGGATATTTTTGTGATGTGCATTTATTGAGTTACCGGATAGACCAAAACACCGTAGCGCACGAACTTTGGCACGTTGTCAAATGGTGGGCGCGTGCAAGAGGACTGGACTTGAACAGCGATAGACGCGAAGAAGATATAGCGTGGGTGTGGGGTGAGGTGGTTGGTAACTTTTGGAGAGAGTATAGCAAGTTATGAGTGACCTAATTTGGACGCCTATCAAGATACGGCTGGGACAGATTATCCCTTGGCAGGACAACCCCCGCATGAGTACCAAAGCACAGGCGCAACGGCTTATCAAATCCGAGCGGGAACTTGGGCAGATTCAAACGCTGGCGGTATCACCATTCACGGATGATAACCGCGTATTTTTGTATGACGGTCATCAACGCTGTTCGGCATGGCTGACCGTAAAGGGCAATGATTACGAAGTTACCGCCCTGCAATCTAATCGCATGTTGACGGACGACGAGCGGCGCAAGGTTTCCATCCTGCTACACACCGCCACAGGCTCATGGAGTTGGGACGCTTTATCATCGTGGAGCGCGGCGGATTTGCGCGAGTGGGGCATGGATGGCGAGACGTTGAAGGGGTGGAATAATGACGCTAATAATCTGAAAGAGTTACTAAAGTCTGACGATTCAGATTCTTTAGACGTATCTAATGAGATTATTCCAGAACAATTTGCAATAATGATTACTTGTAAATCAGAAAAAGAACAAACAGAAATGCTTGAAAGATTTTTGAAAGAAGGTATCACATGCCGCGCATTGATGTCGTAAGAGAATCGAAAATTGTAAAAACACCTAGATTGATGCAGTTGGAAGGTATTTTTGATATGCCACCATCCGAAAAAAGCGCGGAAAGTTGGTGTGTTGACTTTGAACTTCCTGAATCATGGAATGTTGGTCTGATTGTAGGTCCCAGTGGAAGCGGTAAAAGCACAATCGCCCGCGAATTATTCGGTGATAGTCTAGTTAGTGTTTTTGAATGGTCAAAGGAAAAAAGCATACTTGACGACTTTCCAAAGGAAATGAGCATAAAAGAAATATCAAGTCTGCTTTCATCGGTTGGATTTTCGTCTCCGCCCTCTTGGGTGCGCCCATTTCATGTTCTAAGTAACGGAGAACAATTTCGCGTCAACATGGCGCGGACATTGGCGGAACAAAAAGAACTGGCAGTAGTGGATGAATTTACAAGCGTGGTTGATAGAACAGTAGCAAAAATAGGAAGCGCGGCTATTGCAAAGACAGTCAGACAGCGCAATCAAAGATTCATAGCAGTTTCTTGTCATTATGATATTGCTGAATGGTTAGAACCAGATTGGATTTATCAGCCCGCAACCAATGAGTTTGCGGGCGGGAGGTTACTTCGGCGACCTAAAATCAATCTCGAAATCAAGCGCGTTCATTCGTCCGCTTGGCAATTATTCAGGAAACATCACTATTTGAATACGTCTTTGAATACATCGGCTGTTTGTTTTTGTGCGTTTTGGGACGGTGTACCCGTTGCGTTTACGGCTGTTTTACACTTTCCTCATCCAAAGAGACAGAATACAAAACGAGAACATAGAACAGTATGCTTACCAGATTATCAAGGCGTTGGAATTGGTAACGCAATGAGTGCGTTTGTTGGTTCGGTGTGTAAGGGATTGGGCTATTCGTATTTGTCCACAACTGCTAACCCAGCAATGATTTATGCTAGAGCAAAAAGTAAAGATTGGAAAATGACAAAAATTCCGAAACTTAACTCAAACGGTGGTCGCAAGCCGCTTGCGACCATGCGCGATACTTTTGCGAGCAATAGGTTTACAGCAGCTTTTGAGTATATTGGCTCCGCTTTACAAAAAGACGAAGCTGAGAGGATGTGGAATGCCACGCCCGACTAAACTCACCCCCGAAGTCCACGCCGCAATCGTGGAAATGATACTGCACGGAAGCACCAAAAAGGACGCGGCAGAGGCGGCAGGCGTGCATTATGACACGTTCAACAATTGGATGTTGAGCGGACAGGCGGCAAAAAAAGGTATTTATTTCGAGTTTTTCGAGGCAATCAGGCGTGCCGAGGCGCAGTGTAGCGTAAATTATGACCGCGTCATCCAGACCGCCGCCGCCAAAGGTGACTGGAAAGCCGCTCTGGAATGGAAGCGTCGCAGACGGCGGGAGGACTGGGGCGATAACGTTGACGTGACAACAGGCGGCGAGAAGGTGAAGGTTATTTTTGAATACGTTGACAATACAACTCCAACAACTTCATCAAAAACAGACGCAGATAAAGAATGAGCGCAAGCGTAGGAATGTCATTTGTTGCGGGCGTCGTTTTGGGAAAAATATACTATTGCAGGACTTGGCAATCGAGATGAGCAATGGACATGTGGGATGGGGCGCGCCGATATACAAGCAGGTGCTGGATGACTTCCGCGCAATTGACAACATCCTCTCCCCCATCGTTACACGCCGGAGCGCATCCGAAATGCGGCTTGAACTTCTTGGGGGCGGGACAATCGAATTCTGGTCACTGGACAAACCGGACAGCATACGCGGAAAAAAATACCACCGCTTTATTGTCAACGAAGCGGGATTGGTATCCAACCTGCTGGACATTCGGAACTTTATCATCATGCCGACATTGATAGACTATCGGGGAGACGAATACTACGCAGGCACACCAAAAGGGATGAACGGATTTTTTGCCCTGTTCAACACAAACGGCGATGACTGGATGCGCTGGCAAATGTCCAGTTACGACAACCCGCACATCCCAAAGTCGGAACTGGACGCGCTGAAAATACACATGACAGAACGCGCATTCGAGCAGGAAATCATGGCGCAGTTTCTGGAGGACGGCGGGGGCGTATTTCGCAAGGTGCGGGACGCAGCGATACTCACAGCGCAAGAGCCGCAGGCGGGCAGGCAATACGTTATCGGCGTGGACTGGGCGCGGTCAAACGATGCGACGGTATTTAGCGTGTTCGATACCGTATCCAAAGAACAGGTATGTTTAGATCGTATGCAAAACACGGATTACTTTATCCAGCGAACAAGGTTGCAGGCATTGGCGCAAAGATATAATAACGCGCTTGTCATTGCAGAAACAAACAGCATGGGGCAACCGAACATCGAAGAGTTACAGAGGATGGGCGTATCGGTGCAAGGGTTCACCACCACGAACGCCAGCAAGACACAGGCGATACAAGCGTTGGAATTGGCATTCGAGCGGAACTCCATCCGATTGATAAACGACGAGATACAAATAACCGAGTTCATGTCCTATCAATCCGAGAAGTTACCGAGCGGATTAATCCGTTATAATGCCCCTGATGGATTGAATGATGATACAGTCATGGCGGCGGCGGTTGCTTGGAGTTACATATCAGGGGATGATTGGTACATGATATAGAGGGACTATGAGACATATTTACACGGACGGACGTAACACAAAAGCGGTGGACTTCTCGAACCCCATCCGCGACAGTTGGGATTTTGTAGAGGCACTGAAAAAGACACAAGGCGGGGAGATTGCCGCCAAAGTCTCCGCCGTCTATCGCGCCATGAATTTGACAGCGGACGCAATGGCGAATATGCCGTTTGCCGTACTGAAAAACGGCAAGGAAGTTGACACGTCTGCGGATTGGAAAAACGTAATAGGAATCATGCAGAAGCCAAAGGAACTCATACGCCTTTGGCGTTTGTCGTTATTCATGACCAACTCTGCGTATGGTCGAGTGGCAAAAACCAACCCCGTAAAACGTGAGATATTTTACGTTGTCCCTGAATCAATCAAGATTATCACCGACCCCGTAAGCGGTTCGATAAAACAACTCAACCGCGAGATAGACGGGATTGTCGTACAGACCTACAAACCGGACGACAAGAACTTAATTAAGTTTTGGCGGCATGACCATACCACAGAATTGCTACCGTCCGACAATACAGAATTTCAAGCCATGTCCAACGCGGCGGGTATTTTGTATGCGTCCGATTGGTGGACAAAGAATTACTTTGAGCGCGGCGCGGTGCGTCCTACTGTACTAGCAGTCAAGGGGCTTGTGGTAGGCGAGAAGAAAGACGAATTACAATCGTCATGGTCTAGGTTTGTGCGTTCTCTCGGTACTCGTTTAGGTGAGTTTGCCAAGATACTAAACGCCGAAACGATGGACGTAAAACAGATCGGTGACGGATTGGGCGACATCAAAGATAGCCCCGTATATCGTCAGTCGATTGAAAACGTCGCAATGGCGGCGGGGATGCCGTTATCGTTGTTACTGTCCAACTCTGCCACATACGCAACCGCGCAGACGGAGTACGTCGCATGGTTTCGAGACAGCATCACCCCTTGGGCGTATTGGATGCAAGAAGTTATGAATGAGGAAATCTTTATTCCGCGTGGGTATAAGTTCGAGTTTAGACCTGAGGCGGCAGAACCGTCACAGGATGAAGAAATGCACAGAGCGCAGGCGTACCATCAGTACGTTATCAGCGGCATGTTGCCAAGCGTTGCGGCGCAGATATTAGGTATTGATCTGCCGCCTAAAATGGAGTATGAGGACTTGGACGAAAACGTAATCAAACCAGAAGAACAGCCAACCGTCGCCAAGCCACAAGGAACAGCCGAGCCGGTTCTGGAAGATGACGATGACGAAATGCCCGCTAAGGCGTGGGAAGAAATGGACAACTGGCGGCGCAAAGCGGTCAGACTGGCGAAGCGTGGCAAGCCTGTCACGTTTGAATTTAAGACTGAGTACATGGACGCAAGCAAAGCCGACCTGATACGCAAGCGACTGCAATACGCAGGAACGCCGGACGAAGTGAAAGCGGCGTTTGAAACAACCGACGAGCCGGACGACGTGATGACACTGGCGAATGCCATAAACAGGGCAGTTGATGAACTTACTAAATCAGATACAAACAGCGGTTGAAAAATACCCCGAAGTATTGCCCCACCTGTCAGGGCGGGCGCGGTTTATTGCGTTTGCGAAGGGCGGGGAGTATAAGTCATATGACTTTTTCCTGACGACATTGGGGCGTATGGTGACTAACGTCTACATGGGTAACCTGGGCGGCGAATTTATAGACATCATGGCGAACCTGATACAAGGGCAGATTACCAGAGCCTACGAGTCCGCTTGGGTTGATGAAGGATTCGACCCGCCCATGCCCGATTACCTGACCGCCTCCGCAAACAGGATGATTGTCAGTCAGTATGCATACGTTGACCAATACTACCGTGATATTGTGGATGCGCGGATTGATAAGACGCCCCTAGAACCATTGCTGAAACGCGCTGAACTATGGGCGAACAGGTACAACGAAGCATATAATAACGCCATCGCATTGATAACAAAACAGAACGGCGGGAAGTTGAAGTGGGTGGAAGGTGACACAAAGGATAAGTGTAAAACTTGCGTTGCGTTAAATGGGATTGTCGCTTATGCTTCTATCTGGACTAAATTGAATGTACACCCACAGGGCGGGGATAACCCAAAACTAGAATGTCGCGGCTGGGGCTGTGGCTGTAAATTGTTGCCAACCACCGAAAGACAGACAAGAGGCGCAGAGAAAATAATACTTAGTGTTATAATTAGTAATAACAAACACTATGGTTCTGGACCGCACCCCGGCACTGGTTCTCCGCAAAGCGCGCACGCCGGAAATGGAGATGTAATGGGTAGCCCTGCAAAACTATCGCCTTATTTAATAAATCCAGTTAATGAAATAACAGATATAGAAAAATATAATAGATTAGTTTCAGACATGCGTGATAATGGGTGGCGCGGATTGCCGATATTGGCGTACGAAGGTCCACATGGGATGCAGGCTGTTACGGGATCACATAGGATACTCGCGGCTCGCGAGGCAGGTATTGAAATACCAGTCAGCATTTTGGAATTTAAAAGAGGCGGAATAGACTACGATATATTTGAAACTGATATGAATGCTTTTTTGGAAGCATCAAGAGACGAGGACATATTAAGTGTGTTCGATGATTACGAATTTGTCAAAAAAGGGTATATCACCAAAGATCAATATGATATATTCAAAAAAGAAGTAAAAAATAATAGATAGATTACGAGCGCAGGACGCGCGGCGGATTATCACGGTTGGGGTACTAATGCAAATCAAAGTCAGGCATCTTGAGGAGTTCAAAGAATTTATTTCATCCCTGCCCCGCAACGCACGCGGCGAAGCGACGAAGGCGGGCGGAAAGTATCTCATTGGCAACGACAGGCGCGGACTAAAACACTACCCCAAACGAGTACAGCACGGCAAAAACAACC
>CAZEOE010000040.1:0-5508 GCA_964513665.1 Candidatus Woesearchaeota archaeon
TGGCGCGATTGCGATCGCTGATCGTCAGTGGCTTTGGATTGTTTTACAATCCAATAAATGCCCCTGCCGAGATTCAGAAATACAGACACTTTTAGAAAAAGTTTCTCTATGAGGTTTCAAAACTATAGTTGTTTGCAAGGCTTTGCAATAGTTCACAAATCCTTCCAGGATTTATAGAATTTCAAAGAAATTCTAAATGCCCCTGCCGAGATTCGAACTCGGGTTTCGGCCGCGAAAGGGCCGCGTCCTAGGCCACTAGACTACAAGGGCTTATAAATTAAGTTATAGCTTTGTTCCAAGGATAGAAAAATTGGGTAAGGTGTCTTTTAAACCTTGCTATGCCTTTTTAGACTTCTGTACAATGATTACTCCTGTGTAGACACTCCATACCCAGGCGACAAAGAAAATTATTATACCTAGTAAATATATTGTTGGAAACATGAAGAGAATTATTCCTATGATAACGAGAGATATTTGCCATATTCCTTCTTTTCTTTTTCCTCCTAAGATACTGCCTACTCCTGATAAAGTAAGTAAATTAAGCAAAAGACAGATTATCGAAAAGGCTGAGGCTTTTCTTTCTTTCTTTTTAGAAAACTTTTGATTTTTTTTGTTCTTTTTCATCTCTTTTTTCTCGTTTGAGAGTTTTTAACAGCTTTTTTGAGTATATAAATTTTATTACTTTAGTTTGATGATATTAAATTCCAGGCAAAGTTTTTTAAAATGATTTTGGGTCGTTTTAATATGAGTAAGGGCGCAAAGATAAACGATCTGATATTTAAGGAGCTTTTGAAGAGAGGGTATTCTCTTAGAGGAAATACTAGGGTGTGGAATATAGCTGACTCTAAATTGTGGTATTTGACTCCCGAGCAGGCTCAGGCTTATCTGGATCTTGAGGACGCTGAAAATTTTAAACAGGAGGCTTCCAATTCGGAATTTGAGCTTTTAAGCAAGAATATGAGTGTTATTGAGGCTAGTTTCGGTAAGGGGCCTGTTAATATAATAGATCTTGGATGCGGGGATGGGAAAAAGGCAGCGTATGTTATAGAGAAGCTTAAAGATGGGCATAAGATAAAGTACTGCCCAATCGATATAAGCAGTTATATGGTTAAGAGCGCTGTTGAAACTGTCAATAAGATGAATGTTGGAGAGGTAGTCGAGACCCAATGGAATATTTCTGATTTTGAAAATCTTGAGAATGTTATACCATTATTAATTAAAGGAGATTTTAAGAAAAATTTGTTTTTGCTTTTAGGTCATACTCTTGGAAACTTTGACATACATGAGATTTTATATGAAATAAGGAGCAGTATGAAGAAGAATGACATTATCGTTCTTGTTTCAGGGGTTGCAAGCCAGAAGTGGGAGCAGTGGACACACAATGTAACTTCGCAGGGAGGTGTTAAGATGAATGACTTTTTCGTGCATATACCTTTACAGCTAGGATTAAGCAAGAATGAGATTGAGTTTGGAGCTAGACTACATAATTCAAGAGTCGAATATTATTATGTTATAAATGTAAATAAAACGATTAAGTTTCAGGATAAAACTATTGACTTTAATAAGGATGATCAGATAATTGTGGCTGTCTCATATAAACATGATAAGTCTAATTTGAACTCTCTCCTAGGAATATATTTCAGCGAGGTTAATTTAGATATTTCTAAGGATGGGTCGACGGCGCTCGCTGTTTGTAAGGCTTGATTCTTTTTTGGTTTTACGATGATCCCGCGGTTGAGAGATTGCGATCTCAGTACCGCATGCTCATCTTACGATGATCCCGCGGACTCTCGCAGAACTTCGTTCCGCGGATCCTTAAACTTTCATAAGTTTAAGTGATTTGAACTTATTCAAATCTCCAATCTTTTACGATGATCCCGCGGAGATTTGAACTCCGGACCTCCGGCTTTCTTCGATAGCTCGAAAAAGCTAATGTTGCTTCTTTGAAGAAACACGTGTCTTATAAGACCGGCGCTCTAACCAGGCTAAGCTACGGGATCTCATTATTTTGATAAGATAAAGTTATTTAAAGTTTCGTTTTTCCATTTTTATATGCTTGTTGGAATAGTAGGGAGACCGAATGTTGGTAAGAGCACTTTTTTTAAGGCTGCTACTTTATCTGATGTTTTAATTGCTAATTATCCCTTCGCTACGATAAAGCCGAATCACGGTATGGCTTATGTAAAAATATTAGATTTGGCTCCTGAATTTGGGAGAATTGCTCAACCTAGAGAGGGATTTGTCAAGGGTGAAGGGGGAAGGTGGAGATTTGTTCCTTTTGACATCATAGACGTCGCGGGTCTTGTCGAGGGAGCGAGTGAAGGAAAGGGACTTGGAAATGAGTTTTTGAATGATTTATCTGGCGCGGATGCTTTTATTCATGTTGTTGATATGTCTGGAGAGACTGACGCTGAAGGAAAACCTGCGGAGGATTGTTATCCTGGGAACGATTTAAGAGTTATAGAGAGGGAATTGGATAAATGGTATTATGGCATTCTTATGAAGATATGGAAGACTTTTTCGAGAACTGTGGAAATGCAGAAAAAGAATTTTGCTGAGGCAGTTTCTTTGCAGTTTTCAGGATTAAAGGTTAGTCAGGAAGATGTGAAGAGCGTCATTCTTAGGGGAAAATTTGATGCTGAGAAGCCGGCGCATTGGACGAACGAAGAATGTTTCAGGTTTGCCAGAGAATTGAGGAGAGCTACAAAGCCGATGATAATTGCTGGAAATAAAATGGACAGAAAAAATTCAAAGCAAAATCTTGAAAGGATGAGACAGGAATTTGAATACGAAATTGTTCCTTGTTTTGCTGAGGGCGAATTGGCATTGAGGGAGGCTGATAAACACGGATTGATAGATTATATTCCTGGAGAAAAGGATTTCAAGGTTTTGAAAGAGCTTAGTGAGAAACAGAGACATGCTTTGGATGAGATAAAGAAATTTCTAAGCGAGTATAACGGAACTGGAGTTCAGGAGATTTTGAATAAGGTTGTTTTTGATGTTTTGAAATATATAGCTGTTTTCCCTGCAGGAGAGAAAATGGAAGATTCTTATGGAAGAGTTTTGCCTGATTGTTATTTGATGCCCCCTAATTCTACTGCACTTGATTTTGCTTTTAGACTCCATAGCGATATAGGAAAGAATTTTGTTAAGGCTGTCGATATAAGAACGAAGAAGGCTGTTGGAAAGGAGCATGTGCTGAAACATAGAGATGGTTTCGAGATAAAGACGAAATAATTAATTTTTTTGTGTGTTTTTGTGACTTGGGAAAATAGCTACAATAAATGTGAGGCGCGAAGCGCCGAACGCGCCCGATAATTTTTTAAGATATGAGTTTATTTAGAAACATGGTTGGAGAGAAGGAAGCTTTGGATATCTTGAAAGAATTTGTAAAGAGTGAAAGTCTGAGGAATCATTGTATGAGTGTTGCGAAAGCTATGGAATTTTATGCCAGAAAAAAAGGTTTGAGAGAGGAAGATGTTGAGAATTGGAAAGTTTGCGGTTTATTGCATGATTTCGATTGGGAGATTCATCCTAGTATAGAGGAACATCCTGTTAAGGGACAACATATACTAAGAGAAAGAGGAGTTTCCGAGGAGATTGTTCAAGCTATATTAGGACATGGGAATCATACTGGAGTTAAGCGTGAGAGCGATATGGCTAAGACTTTGTTTGCTGTTGATGAGTTGTCTGGACTAATAGTTGCAATTTCTAAAGTGAGACCTGGAGGTTTTTCTGGAATGAGGGCTGAGTCGGTTGTTAAAGCCATGAAGAAAAAGGATTTTGCGTCTGCTATAAATCGGGAGGATATTCTGCAAGGAATTAGGGAGATTGAAATAGATATGAAAGAGCATTTTGAGAATGTTATTAATGCTCTGAGTAAGGTATAAAAAGAGGTATTGCGAGGTTGTGCTGAGGTGAATATGAAAAAGGTTAGCGCTCCTGTGAGGATTGATATTTCTGCCGGATGGAGCGATGCCGATCCATTTAGGAGAGAGTTTGGAGGCGCTGTTTTGAATCTTGCTATAGACACAAGGGTTTCTGCTTATTTCAAGAATAGAGATTTGATAGTTTCTCTTGGAGAGGTTCCTTCAAATTCTGGACTTGGGACTTCTGGGGCTTTAAGAACGGTTTTTCTTTTAGCATCTAATCCTGATTTGATTAGTGATAAGATTGATTTGATTAAGAGGGTGAATGTTTTAGAGAATGCTATAATAGGACAGAGGGCTGGTTTTCAGGATCAGGCAGCTGCTATTTTTGGAGGTGCTAATTTTTGGGAGTTTAAAAAAGATGGAGGCATTAAAAGAACAGAGGTTGCGAAGATTAAGGCAGAGCATTTTTTGAGGAGATGTGTTTTAGTTTATACTGGAAAGAGTCACTTGAGCGCAAATGTTCATCAGAAAGTTTTTGAGGGAAAGGGATTCATGAAATTTATCCCTGTTATGGAAGAGATGAAAGAGATAGCTAGGAAGATGTTTAAGTTTTTGGATTCTGAAAAAGAAATGGCTAATTTGATGGGTCGTACTTGGCAGTTACAGAAAATGTTAAGCAAGTCTATGGAAAGCGAGGAGATGAAAGTTCTTCAGGAGATTGCGTATGGGAATTACAGCGCATGCAGATGCACTGGAGCTGGAGGAGGGGGATGCATGATATTTTATACAGACAGAAAAGAGAAACTTCGCGGGATATTTAGGAACGCCGAAAAAAAAATTAAAGGAATGAGAGTTATAGATTTTAAAATTGATTATCGTGGAGTGGAAATTGAATGAGTTCTTTGCTTTTGAAGATAAAAGTTAAATTTGGTGCTGACAGAAATAGTCTTCAAAAAATTTCAGAGGGAGAATATAATGCTTTCTTAAGTGAGGCTCCGGTTAATAATCAGGCAAATATAGCTCTAGTTAAATTGTTATCCAAACAATTTAAAATTTCACATACAAAGATAGATATAAAAAATGGCATGTCTAGGAAGAAGATTGTCGAGATTAAACTTTAGGCATGGAGTTATAATTTTCTAGTGTGAATAAAGACTTAAAAAGAATTGTTGGAGAAGAGTTAAATGAAATATCTTGACGCACCAGATTTGAAACAGAGGATGCATGAGATTGTCAAGACTCTTGAAATGGAACATATAGATATTGAGAGAGTTGAATGTTTGAGGAGTTACGGCTCTTCGTCAAGGAGAACTATCGCGAGATGTCATACACTTGGAAAGTTAATGCAGAGAGCGATGAAGACGAGGGCTTTTTACGCGATAGAATTTTTAGAGAGATTTGATAAGATGAGCGCGAAGGAACAGGATAAAGTTATAATACATGAACTTATGCATATTCCTAAAACGTTCGGAGGAGGTTTCAGACAACATGATTATGTTTGCGAGGAGAATGTGGAAATAATGTATGATAAATTTGTTTCGATGAAAACTGGAGAAGGTATGAAATTCTTGGATGCGTCAAAACCTAAGGAGATTTTTGAGAACAAGAAAATTTTCAAACTTAGCTCTTGGTTTGA
>CAZEOE010000040.1:5608-7366 GCA_964513665.1 Candidatus Woesearchaeota archaeon
TTTTATTTAATTTTTAGGGTTTATATTTCTAAGTTTAAACGAACTAAACCATATAATTTCTTTCTATTTAGTTAATCATACAAATTAAGTAAAATCTTTACTTAAAATAGATATGTTTATAAGGCAAAAATCACACAATATAAGTAACCTCTGGGGTGTGTTTTGAGGAATAGAATGCTAGCGGAAATAGCGCGTGAGTTATTAGTAGATTACTTAAAAGTATTTCTGATCAAGTCTTCATTTTTATCGTCGAAAAAGGCTAATTTTTCATGTTTTTTCAAGGGGTCGTCTCAACACACCCCAGAGGAGAGTTCCTCACGAGACGACTCCCTTTTCTTTTTTCATGTTTTTTGCGGGGCTGTCCGAACACACCCCAGAGGAGAGTTCCTCTACACTGGACAGCCCCGGATTTTTTGGAGGTTTAAATGAAAAATAGGATAAATGATTTTGAGCGGAAGAGGAGCGATTATGCAAGGCGTAAGGAAGAAGCTGAGAGGAACAAGCAAAAGGTAATTGAGAGAGTGCAAAAGCTTGCGGGGAGATATAGCATAGGGGAGATTAACTTTTCTGAGTATGAAGCTGAGATCAAAAAAGATTTTGGAGAGATGTCTCCAGAGAAGTGGGTAGAGTACTACGAAAATTATTCCAAGAATTGTGAGAAATATATACAACAGACTGACAGGGAAATAAGAAGAAGAAACGTGAAAAAGTTTGCGGGAATATTACTGCCTGTTTTATTTTTCTTATTTGCTTTTATGTTTTACTTACAGGCTGACATTGGAAATGTAACTGGTTTGTTTTCTCAGGGTGCTGAAGAAAATGTTAGCGAAGATGGAATTGAAAGTGCTGTTGATGAGATAAATGAGAGTATAAATTTGGATGAGATTTTAGATTCTGAAAATGTAAGTGTTGTAGATCCTGAGAATATAACTGAGGGGGTTGTCGAGGATGAAGCGAGTGATTTTGTTGAAAACGCTAGTTCTGATTTTACAGAAAATGTTTCAGTTGATGAATCTTTCAATGAGGAATATGTGAATGATACTAACATAGAGAGTGTGGAAAATGAGAGTTATTCCGAAGAAAATAATGGTTTTGAACAGGAAAATAAGAATATTACGAATTACACTGAAAAGGTTATGCATTATCGAGCAGTTATAAACAGACCTGTTAAATGGGTTAAACAAGTGAGCTTGGAAAATATTGGAAACGTTTCTGAAGTGAGAATCGAACTTCCGGAAGATGCGCAAAATATTTCTTTGAAGTATGGCTCTGATGGGAGCGCGATTGCTGAGGAAATTAAAGCGTATGATGATGTTCTTGATGGGGCTGACAGATCTGAGTTTGTTTCTGGAGGACTAACAGGATTTGTTTCTTATGATATAGATGAAAGTAAGGGAATAGTTGTTAGACTTTGGGAATGGTTTATTGGATTATTTAACAAAGGAATAACTGGAAGAGTGATTGATTCTGGAGAGAGTTTGGACTTCGAGGTAACTCAGGAAAGTGATTCTAAGATAGTTAGTGTTTCTGATATTTCTTTGCAAGAGACGGGAGAGATAGTTGTTGAATATTATACTCCTGGGGCGGAGAGTTATGAGAGTGAAAATACAAGAGGAAAAATTGTAAGAGTAAGCGCGGATGACTCTTTGAATTTAACGGATGTTCTTTCTTATGCGCAAGTGAGAGAGGTTGTTTCTACAAGTGAAAAAGACAAAATAAAAATTTACTGGAGGGAACAAGGAGAGTATGTTGATTTTT
>CAZEOE010000041.1:0-7216 GCA_964513665.1 Candidatus Woesearchaeota archaeon
TCAGAGCCTCAGATAGCGAATCGTGGCCACCAGCGAACCAGCGTTCGCCTGCGCCACGCTGACGGTGACCTTGCCGGACAGCGGAATGCGATCGTAGCCGTCCGGGTCCGTGGTGGCGCCTGCGGTGGTCTGCACGGTGTCACGCGGCACATACCGGGCATCGGTTGCCGTGTCCGTGGCCACAAGGATGTTGAACGCCGGCGACACATGCGCGACGGTCGTATCGGTCGTGGCCGCGGCGTTGGTGACGTGATCCAGCGAGATGTCCAGCAGGAAGCCGATCAGGACGCCGGACGTTGCCGAGCCGGTAGCGCTGCCGTCCGATCCGGCAATCGTCACGGTGACGACTTCGGTACAAATCTCCGGGCGTGCCATTACTCACCGCCTTTCGCGTCAACCACCGGCCCGCTGCGGGTTTTCTTCGGCGCTTTCATCTGCCGGTCGTGTGGCGCTTTGTCGACGGCTCGGGTCTCGGGTTCCGCTTCTGGTGGCGTCGCCGCCTCCAGGCATCCGGGTTCGTCCCGGTTGAGCCATGCCGCCGTCTCCGCGTCGAACTCGACAAGATCGCCCTCCGCAAATTGCCCGAATGCGCTTCGGTATGGTTTGACGAATCGGTACTGCATCATGCGCCCTAACTAAACGGCGTGGCGGAGTTGCCGGTGTGGTAGATCAGCCCTTCGACCAGCCAGCGCGTCGTGGTGATGGCGGTGAACCGCGCACCCGAACCGGGCAGGTCGGCCGAATCGCTTAGCGTGAAGATCAGGTCGTCTGACACATCGGCCGCATGGCTGACGATGGTGTTCGCCGTGTCGGTGTCCTGCACCAACGCCCGCCCGATGAGCAGGTCGCCCGATTGCGCGGTGACGGTGTACGTCTCCGACGATGCCGCCAGGATGCTGACGAACTCGTACCAGGTGCCAACCTCATCGCTCGACGTGATCGCCGGGAGCGTGATGTCGATGCCGGTCGCCAGGTTCAGCAGCACCAGCGATCCGCTCTCATCTACCGTCATGGTGCGCGTGCCGCTGGTCACATTGATGACGTTGCGGAAGCTGCCGCCGACGCCTGCCTTGATACGTTCTGGTCCAGAATACTGTCCCATGGTTCAGCCTCCTAGACCGTGCTAATCGCCGGGCCAGCGTCGACCGCTCCGGCATACGCAATGGGCACCCAGTTGTAGCCATCCCACTGGAGTTCGATCCAATCGCCGGCGTCAGCAAACGTGATGGTGTTGCCACCACTCAGGCTGGTGACGGTGACGACCAGATCACCAGCGTCCACGACCAGGATGATCTTCTTCATCTGCCCGACGCGCACGCCGTCCGCCAGTGTGGAGGCGTGGCCGCTGCCGGTGGTCGTGTTGACGGCGGTGCAGTAGGTTGCGAGGGAGATCGCCCCCGCGGCGGCCATCGCGTTCTGTGCAGTGGGTGTCAACCCGCTGCCGCAAAACTCGAGGCCAGCTTCGCGTGTTCGCGCCATCAGTGCGCCTCCTAGACCGTGATGTTTCGGGCCGTGGCCGTCCACTCGATGCCGGACGCGGCGCCGGTCGGGGTGAACCGCCCGAAGCCCATGCGCAGGCTGTAGACGATCCGGCTCTGGTCCGTTGCCGGAATCCGCTCGGTTTCGATCTTCACCCGCCGTCGCCATCCGACCACGCCGCCGGTCGTGTTCACCGCGGTCAACTGGCCGTAGTCGTTGCCGGTGCTGTTGTGGATGAAGCCGGTGGCCAGCGCTTTCTTCTGGGCGAAGGTGCGAATCACCGGATGCCCGAGAATTGACGCCACCTGGCCGTTCAGCAGGTCGGCATTGTTGCCGCTCATCAGCTTGGCGTTGATCACGTCGTCCAGCATCTCAATGCCGTCCGCCGTCGCCGGGTCGGCGATGAAAACGAGCTCGTTCCGGTTGACCGGGTGGCCCCAGTCCACGAACCGGGTCTCGTCGCGCATGTCGGTGCGCAGTTCCTTGAAGGTGTTTAGTGTGACAGGGCCGGCGTTGTTGTGCAGATTGGCGGTGTTGTCCACCAGCGCCGCGTGCCGCAGGCCGTCAAACGCCAGGAAGTGCTTGGTATCGGCCGGATCAGACGAATCATTGATGCTCGACGCGCTGTTGGTTGTGTCGCCGTTCAGGATCGCCGAGTCCATGTAGTAGGCCAGCGACTTCGCCGCCTGCGCCCGCAGGAATGGCACGAAGGCAATGATGCTGTCCTCTTCCATCTCGCCGGACCACATCTGGTGTAGCAGGAACTTGTAGGCGGTCACGCTGACGCGCTGTGATGGCGTCTTGGCGGTGCTGTAGTTGCTGCTGTTGTTGTCGGTCGACTCGGAGACGAAGTAGACCTCGGGGAAGCCCGCCTCCACCGGCAGATAGGCCGTTGGCGCGCTCATCTCGAAGCTGCGGAACAGCGGGGCAATGGTGCCCAACTGCCGGGACACGTCCCAGAGATCGCCGACGTACTGCGCGCCGATCAGTTGCGAGCCGTAGCCGCTTTCTGCGGTGTCCATTGCGCGGGCCTGCCGCTCCACCCACTGCTCGCGGGTGAGGCCGCGTGTCTCATGCTTCGGCACACGCGGGTACAGGTCGTCCAGCGCGGCCCGGTCAATCGCCTTGACCTCGTCCTCGGACAGGTAGTACGCATCGCTGACCGCCTTGAAGGTGCGGGTCAGTTCCTCGGATGGTCCACTGTTGCCGATCTTCTGCCGGCTGGTCATGTAGTCATACAGCCACTCGATGTCGGCGGTGGACAATCCGTGCCGGCTGAACTTCGTGCCGATCAGTTGCGGGTTGCCGCCGCTGAATCGCATCTTGCGCACGACCGGATCATCGTCGTTCAGTTCGTCGAGGAAGCCGCGGACAAACGCCTTCAGTTCCTCGTCACTCTTGGGCTTTTCGATGGACTCGAAGCGGGCGGCGATGTCCGCCGTCAGCGCGTCGAGCTTCTCGACCAGTTCTGCACTCACTGTGTTACTCCTAGGGTTGACTGCAATCGGGCCAGCGCCGCACTCAGCGCCGCCGCCGTGTCATCAGCCGGTGGCTCCACCGACCGGACGAAAAGCTCGGGCACCACGTCCGCCTCACCCGCCAGGAACAAGCCCCGCCAGGTCTCGGCGTCCAGTGCCGCCAGTTCCGCAGCGCCCATGAACTCGGGCGCGGTCTTGCCCTGCCGCTCATAACAGCGGTTCAGGCGCCGGTAGGTTTGCAGGCGCACGCTCTCGGCTTCGCTGGCGTCGGCCCGGAACAGTCGCACCATCTGGTACGCGGTCCCGACCCAGAGCGCCTCAGCGTCGGTCGTCGGCTGCTGTGTGTCGTCGTCAAGGATTTTGCTGATGGACTTGTTGAGATCGGCCAGGCCGCGCTTCTGGCGCTCCATGAGCGCGTCCGGGTCCATCGGGATCGGAACGGCGGAGATTTCAAGCAGGTGGTTCTTGCCGTCGACGGCATCCCACGAAACACTGACCGCGTTCAAAAATCCATTCCTGAATTTCCGCTCGACCTGCTGGGCGAATTCGTCATCCGGGTCGAATGTGATGTCAGCGCGAAGCACTTTGCCGTCGACCTTGGCGTCGGCTTTACCGATGGGCAGCCGGTCGCCCCAGAAGTCATGCCCCCACAGAACGAGCGGGTTACGCTTGAACCGCTCCAGATCCCATGAGTCAGCACGAAGATCAAAGCCGTCGCCCTTCACCCCTTCGGTCGACGCGATGAACGGCAGTGGTCGTCCTTCGTCGTCTTCGTCTGCGCGCTCGTAGTACGCTCGCATGAATTGTGTCGTCATCGTTGTGTCCTAACGCAAACGGCCACACCTCTGACCGGCGCTGCGCGCTAGTCGTCCGTGTGGCCGCTGGGATCATTGCCCGGTGGCGTCTTCGATTGCCGCTAGTCTATCATTGCCTGCCTGTCATAATGCGGTCAAACTTCCGGGCCAGTTCCTCAGGCCGCTTGCGCTTCGGGATGATGCTGCGCTCGACGCCAAGATAGTCCTCAATGCCGCCCAGTTCGATGATGAGCGCCTGTCTGCGGGTCATCAGCATCCGCCGTGTCCGCTCGTCCAGTTCCGTGGACGGCGCGTCGACAATGCGGATAGGCTGCGAGGTGGCGCTAGGCATTGCCGACACGACTCCATTGTACCGGTGCTGGATGGTATAATGATCTCATGATAACCACCAATTGCGCCCACTGTGGAAAGCAGTTTGAGAGATACCCAAGTCGCGCAGATCGCAAGTTTTGCAGTCGGTCGTGCTCTGACGCTGGGCGGCTGAAGAATGTTTGGAACAAAGCATCCACCGTATTGACATGTGAGACTTGCGGATCGTCCTTTGAAGTTCCGCCAAGCAGGATTGCAGCCGGCGCGAGGTTTTGCTCCGTTCCCTGCGCTAGCAATGTCAACAAAGGCCGACGCCCCACGAATGCCAAAGAGCCGATAGTGCTCACCTGCATGCAATGCGGTAAAGAGTTTTCGGTAAAGCCTTCTGAATCGGGTAAGGCCAAGTATTGTTCCAAGCCATGTGCAGACAGTGCGCGCGTAGGCATCTCTCCCGCAAACCGATTACCGGCTGTGGTTCGCCAATGTGAAATCTGCGGCGCAGAAATGGTGATGTCCGGTGGAGAGGCAAAGCGGCGTCGATATTGCTCTCGCGCTTGCAATGACGAAGCAAAACGGCGGATAACAGGAGCAAACCATCCACTGCACAAACCAAAGATCCCAATGCGATGCGAGTTTTGCGGAACCATATCAATGGTCAAACCATCACTGACAGCGCGGTTTCGTTTCTGTTCTCGCAGATGTGCTGGTGCATGGGTGTCGCAGACCTGGCCACGAACGAGTTCGATTGAGCGGTTACTGCATGCGGAACTCACCAGCCGCGATGTCGTCTTTAAGGTCGAGCATAGAGTCGGCCCATACATCGTTGATATTGCATTTGAAGAGGCGCGCTTAGCTGTCGAAGCTGATGGTACGTATTGGCACGGACGAGATAGCCAGTTACGTAAAGATCGGCGCAAGGATGGATACCTCAAATCGCAAGGGTGGCAGGTGCTGCGACTCCCTGAAGTCGATATTCGCAATGATGTATCGGCCTGCGTGGACAAGATCATTCGCCACCTTGCTGAACGTCCAAGATAGCCAGCATCGAGCATCTACAATTCGCCGATTCCCCTACACAGTTGATCTCGCCAGGGCCGGGACCAGAGCAGCCACCAACGTAAAAGTCATCTTCTAGCTCTACTGTCTGCCCATGTGCTTCGACGTGGGTAGTGCGGGTCCGATCATCTAAGGCAGCGATCCACTGCTTGCCCGTCACAACTCCGCTTTGAATCCAGCTATTTTGCGTCCCAATAGTTGAACTTCTAGCAGTCTCGGTGCGGGCGATGGTCTCGCCGCTGCTGCGGATGCGATCAGCCATGACGGCTTCCACACGCCCGGCCATCTGATCGATGCTCTCGCCTGCCTGCAAGCCCTCAGACAGCGACTCCCGCAGCGCGTTCCATGTGGTGTCATTGACCTCAACGGCGAACCGCTGCGCCTGCGTCTCGATGGCCTGAATGACACGCGGATCGGTGACGGTCCACGAGAACACAAGGCCGAGCTCGTCCTTCGCCAGTTCGCCCGCTTCCTCGACGATGCCGGCCATGATCGGCCGGACGGCGACGCGGAACGCTTTGATCCAGCGCGATTGATCGAACGGGTTGACGGCCACGTCCTCTTCGGCCCGCTTGCCACGCTGCGTCAGTTGCGCCAGCACGGACGCCTTCTGCCGCTGCATCTGGTCGCGGGTCACGTCGGCAATGCGCCGCTCCCATTGCTCGGTCTTGCTGACGTGCTTGCGCCAGTGGTCCCGATGCTCCGGTGAGTCGTACGCCATCGTGCGGTGGCTGCGCTTGCCCGCCGTCAGTGCGGCGATGCGCTCGGCGTCCTCGATGATGGCGTCATCCTCTTCGTCCTGCGCCGTGATGCTGTCGCCGGGCGCCAGTCCTGGCGGCATGACCGGCGCTGGCTTCTCGTTACTGTCGATCGGGATGAGTGTGGACTGTGCCCACCACACGTCACCCCACGGCAGGGGATCGTCGCCGATCTCCTCGCGGTACTGGTTGATCGTCTTGGCGCCGGTCGTGATCTGCGCCTGCCAGATCTCCCATTTCGCCTTCTCGTCTTCCTGCAGGACGGCGATGTCGGTGAAGTCGAACTCGGCGACAAGGTTTGTCCCGAACTTGGGCAGCAGTTGCTCCGTGATCTCGCTGGCGATCATCCGCGCTTCCGGCACGAGGCAGTCATTCCAGAAGACGAGTTCGCTTTCCTCGACGTTCTGGTACGTGCGCTTCCCGCCGATCTTGTCGATCGGCACATGGTAGGCGCGGGCGATGTCCTCCAGTGACCAGTTCAGCGCGCCCAGGAATTCGGCATCCTTCGGCGTCATGGACACCTGTTTGAAACTGACCGGCATGGACAGCACGCCCATGCGGTGCGCCTTGTCCACACCACGGAAACGGCGGTCCATCATCTCGGCCAGGTCGGTTACCTGGTCCTTGGTAAGTTGCTTGTCACCGTCCGGCGTGATGAAGCCAGCCGCGCCCATGCCGTTTCGGAAGATGTTGAAGTTGCTGTGCATGGCGGCGCTGGCCGTATCGGCGGCAATGCGGGCCGCTGCCAGCGGTGACAAGCCCTGGTATTCGTTGGCCGGGTTGGGATACCTGAACCAGACGACGTCGTCGCGCTCCAAGCGGATGCGTATTCCGCTCTTCGGCGGTTCGTAGGTGAAGTGGCTGATGTACTCGGTCTTGTGCGGGTGGACCTTCACGCAGTCGGCAGGTAGCCACCAGATTTCGGACGGCTGGCCGCGGCGCTGACCGTCCAGCGCCCAGAAGCATTCGCCCCACACGCCCATGCTCTGCTCAGTCATGTTCAGCAGGCGCGAGAGCGTCCAGTACGGGTTCACCTTGCGCAGCAGGGCGATGAGCGGCCCCTTGGTGACTTCGTTGCGGTCCCCGTTGCCGTCGACGGTGTAGATGCGCAGCGGCAGACCGGCCAGGTTGGAGGCCCGCACGTTGACGCAGGCATAGACGCCATTACTGATCGCCGTATAGTCGCGGTAATCCGGCGGCTGATAACTGCTGTTGTCGAGACCCCAGTGGACGGCGGACTCATCGACGGCCACGCCGCCCACGAAGGCGCGCTGCGGCGGGAGCGGCGCGGTGTCCCAGCGAAGGAAGCTGCGGAGGCTCA
>CAZEOE010000042.1:0-7024 GCA_964513665.1 Candidatus Woesearchaeota archaeon
GTTTTAGTTGCAAATACACTTATTATTTTTGTTTTTTAATTTCTTGTTTTTTATCGGAAAGTTTTAAATATTCTGTCTGATTCTCTTTTAGATGAGGAAGGTGAAGAATTCTAGGTCTTTGGACTTGTATGTTTATGTTTTATCCGCAGTTGTTATTGGGCTTGTTCTTGCCAATATATTGATTAGTTTTTATATGAAAGATGTAAGATATGGCCCATATATATCTTCTTTACAGAATCCTTCCAGATTAATTCCAGAGCCAAATCCTCCTGCTAATTACTGCTCTTCACAGAAATATTGTATAGATTATGATACGGTTTATATCAAAGATAGATACTGTAAAATTATGCAGTATGATTGTACTTCTGATAGGAAATGTTCTTCGGGAAACTGTATATTGAAGTGCGGGGATGGGGTGCCTGATGTGGGAGAAACTTGCGATGATGGTAATTTGGTCGATGGAGACGGATGTGACTCCTTGTGCCAGACTGAACAGGCCTCGTGTGAGATTTCCGCCCATTTTAATATTTCTTATTATACTTCACAGCCTCAGCAGAATTATCCTATTACTTACACTGCCGATGAATTGTGTGGCGAGGATGTTTCTGATTATTGGCTTTACTGGGATTTTGGAGATGGTTTTCAAGGATATGGGGGATCTAGCGTAACTAGAAATTATGTAAATCCTGGTACTTATGCTCCGAGTCTAACTATCTATTCTCAGCCTGATTACGAGTTGATTGATAGTTATGCTTCGCAACCTGTTGAGGTTCTGGGAGGAATGAGCCTTGTTGGTACTTTGTATGATTCGTCAATTGGTGGAAGCGAATTCGTTACGGATCTTGTTGTTTCTGGTGGAGTTGTGTGGGTTGCAAAAAACAATCCGACGAGGATTTTAAAGAACACTAACGGGGGAACAGGAATTCCTGTTTTGCTTAATGTAACATCTTATTTTGGGAATTCTCATGATTTAGACTCTAGTGGTGACTTGGTTGCTTACGCAGCAGGTTATGGGGGGGTGTATTTGCTCAGAACAGATCCAGGAAACTTACAGAATAAAATTGGAACTTTTAATAGTGTTAATGTTTTAGGTGAGGAGGCTTTTGCTCTCGCTTTGAATGGGAATCTTCTTTATGTTGCCTTGGGACTCGGAGGGATAGCTGTTTTGGATATATCTAATCCTGCAAACATTCAAGTTGTCAATCACATAACTTCAGGTTATGGTGCAGGGATTGGATCTGCGAAAAAATTAGAGATTCTTGGAGACACACTTTATGTTGGAGATGTTGTTACGCAGACTTTGAGAATATATGGCATATCTAATCCTTCAAATCCTGTTCAGGTTAATTCTCTTAGTTTAGCTCCTGCCTCGGTGAATGGAATTATTGCAAGAGGCAATGTTCTTGTAATTATAAAGCTTGTAGGTGGTCTTATAGAGGAAAGTATTTATGATGTGAGCGATCCTTTTTCTCCTGTTTTCAGATCTACGATTTATTTGGATTCAGTTTCATCTGTAGCAATTGTTGAAAATAAACTATTTTTAGGGTATTTAAAATCGGTTCAAGAGTACGATATCAATAATATATCTAGTCCTAGACCTGTTGAGGGTGTAGATGTTGGTAATACTGTAATAGCTATTTCTTATGATAACGGATACATATATGTCGGAAGACTAGAGGCAGTTGTTACTAAGGTAGCGGAATATTCATGATTGTTTTACTGATTAGAGCACTTTTGGCTGTTGGGTTCTTGAATGCCTTGTATTTGGCTTACTATTCTTATTTTGGGAAAAAGCTTTATTGTCCTCTTGGAGAAAAATGCAATGAAGTTATAGACAGCAAATATGGGAGACTCTTTTATTTCAGGAATTATAATATAGGTTTGGTTTTTTATTTTATTCTGTTTTTTTTGTCTTTTAGAATTGAGCTTTCATTAGTTTATTATTTTGTTTTGGTAGCTAGTCTACTGGCTTCTCTTGTCTCTTTGTTTTTACTTTATGTGCAGGTTTTTGTGATAAGAAATTATTGCCTTTACTGTTTGTTTTCGGCTTTCGTTAATTTGACAGTTTTTACGCTGTTGTTTTTTGTTTGATTAGAATGGTTTTGTTACTTGAGGAATTACCGCAATTTTATGTCCACAATCAGGGCAGAATTTTTCTTCTCCTGAAAGAGTTTTTGAACATCCAGGACATTTAGGGATTTCCTTTCTTCTTTCTATTATCGTTTTATATCCTGATTTTTTGCCTGAAACTAGCGCTGAGAAAGCGTCCATTACTGCATCAGAATTCTGGTATTCTCTTAAATCTCGACAACTTCCGCTCATTTTACCTCTTCGTGTCTTGTTTAATTATGTTTAGTATATAAAGATTATTGTCTATTGGCACATTTTTATAAGATATCTGCCTTTTTTGGCCACTATATTAAATTTTTTGTTCTAGGAAAACTTATAAGCTTATTAATGCTTTATTAAAAATGGGACTTGATAAACTAGATAGAGACATTCTGTTCGAACTTGAGAAAGACTCAAGTACTCCTACAAATCTTTTATCTAAAAAATTAAAAAAATCAAAGGATGTCATTTCTTATAGAATAAACCGATTAAAGAAAGAAGGTATTTTGCGCAGTTGTACGGCCATTGTGGACATGGCTCGTCTTGGTTATATTACATTTAGAGTTTACATAAAATGGCAGAATATGGATGATTCAATGAAACGAAAATTTTACGAACTATTAGGAAAAAAAGAGTCTGTTTGGACAACAACAATTCTTCATGGCAAGTGGGACTTTGCAATATTCGTGGGTCTAAAAAATGATTTTTATATAGATAACTTTCACAGTCTTTGGCAGGAAATTCTAAGCCATTATAAAGAAAAGATAGCAGAACATAAAATAGCAATATATTCTCCAATATATAATTTTAATAAACGATTTTTTTCTGATGGAAAAAAAGAAGTGATTTCAAGAGTTTATGGAAATGACATGTCTATTGAGCATGACAAATTAGATATAGAAATAATTCATAAATATTCTCCAGATGTTCGGCAAAGTTTAATCGATATTGCTGATAAAACAAAAACGAGTATAGAGACTGCCCGTAGAAGAATAAAGGAACTCGAAAAGAAAAAAGTAATCGTTGGTTATAAAGTAGATTTAGACTTACCAAAATTGGGATACCAAGGATATAGAGTTGATTTTTCATTGAACTCTATGTCTAAAATTGACGAAATTCTGGAATATATTAAAAATCATAAATATTTCTATCAAATAAACAAGTCTATTGGTGGAGCGGATTTAGAAACGGAAATTGTTGTTAAAGATTTATCTCATCTTTTATCAATACTAGAAGAAATGATGACTAAATTTAAAGATGTTATCAAGAACTACGAATATATGGGTTATACTGAGTTTCCAAAATTGTCAATTATATCAGATTAATATTCGTTAATTTGGTTGCTGTAACTATCCATTTTTTCTAATTGATGAACTTTGTTCTTGTTCACCCTTTTCCATTCTCTTTCAGTTCTTTCAACAATGTTTAACAAATCTTTATGGCTAATCAAGGGGCTGAAGTTTCTAGGATTAGCTTCTTCAAAATAAGTAAATGGGCACTTGACATCTACGATTTCTGTATAGTTTGGTTCAAATCCATAAGTTCTCTGAAGACTTGCACCTAAGTTAGATTTTGGATGAAATGTATAAATGTTAGGACTTACTAAATCTATCAACCCTTCTTGAACTAATTCTCCAACTCTCGTTATGGTGTGGTCTATTGTTTCAGGTGTTTCTCCTTTTAATCCAAATAACACGCTTGTTCCAACATTAGTTGTCTTTCCTTTATAGGTCTGAGATTTTACATAACGCAGTGTATGTTCAATTGCCTCTTCTTTTCTTTGGAATCTTTCATCTTTTATTACAGCATATTTATGAATTCCATTAAGAACTTCATCAGCCATACTTTCAAGCCCCACATAAAGATATTCTCCTCCAGCCTCTAGAATATCTCTCATCAATTCAGGTCTTTGTTTTTCTATTTGGAGTATCTGGTCAACTGTAAGTTGATAGGCATAGTGAAATCCGCTTAGCCTTTTAGAGAATTCATCTTCTTCACTAGCACTAACTTGTTTTGAATTTTTTATTAAAGAAGCGTATCTTTGCATTTGATCGAAGTTCCCACTAAAGTGAGTACTTGTATCATCAAACAAAGAGCCTGCTCCGTTTGCTATGGCGTTCAATGTTCTCAAATAAAAGGTTTCAGCAAGGCCATAATTATGTATCCCAGCAGTTAATTTTTCAAGAAGACTTTCTCCTATTTTATTTTTTAATGATTCTCTGAGTTCCTGAGGATTGAAATTATCTTGATTTAACGAACTTCCGTTTGTTGCCTCAGAGCAAAAAGAACATCTCATAACACATTTGTCATTACTTACAAGATGAGTTGTTGGGTAATCTTCTTTTTGGGTTTCTTGCGTTTCTCTATTCCATCCTTGCTCGTATGCCCTTAATGTTCTATTGACTGTTTTTAATGTAAAAAAGTCCGTGTGGTCTGGCATTTGCAGAACAGATGTCTTTTTGTCGCTTGATATGTGTGCATTTACTTTTCTATCTTTAATATACGCAACTGTGAAATCTCCAGGTAACTGTCTGATAATGTCTGAATCAGACTCAATCTGTTCTTTTAGAGTAGAAGGTGTTAGTTGTGCACTAGAAGATAATATATCTCCAACAGTTTTCATTAGATAATCCACAAAGAACTCTCCTTGTCCACCCACAACAAAATCAACAACATCATTTGTCCTTCCATCTAATATTTGTGTTAGAGTGTTATGTTTCCCTAAGACTGGTGCATCAATTTCTGGTTGACCTACTTGAGCTAATCTTTGATGAGTAATAGTTTCGCTTTGATGATTTCCTCCAAATACAACTATCGTATCTGGATTTTTCGCCTTGACCATTCTCGCCATCTCTAATGCATAGGGGTGAGACTGAGACAATGTAGTAAATAATACAACTCTGTAATAATGAGAATCTAACCTCTTCTGAAATTCTTCTTTTGCCTCTTCATTCCAAATTCTCGGGTCGTATAATATTTCGTCTGATTTACCAAATTTCCCTTTTTCTTCATCAAATTCGGCAGTTCTTGGGAAATGACTATAATGTTCTTGACCTTGTCCTTCAAATATTGCTTCTCTTGTCCTTTTAACTTTATCAAGAGTTAAAGAGAGTGCGTACTGCATTAAAACAGGTTCTCCTGGCAGTTCTACCTTGTTTTGAGATGTGGCTGGAGCATTGACGCAAATAATATCATACTCTCTAGCTAAAATCTCTTCAAGTTTTTCTCTACTATTTTGTTTATTCATAACTAAATAGTAGTCACATATATTAATAGAAGTTTGTGTCTATTTTTTATCTTTTATCTCATTTATAGCTGTTTAATATGGAAAAAGCTAAATTAAGATAAAATAATTTAATATATACTACCGTCTTACTATGGTGGCCAAATTTGGCCAGTAGGTTTATAAGACAGTAAAGAAAGTGTAACAGTTAGTAAGCCGTTTTTATTTTGACTGTTCTTTGCCAAGGCTTTCTCTAATCACCTCATAATTCATGTCTAATTTATTTAACTTTCGTTTAGCAAAATAAGGATTAACCTTCGAACATGCATAAATTAGTGCTCCGCCCATTGCGAGGGTAGAAATCATACTAGAAGCAACCGCTCCCAGAGCATTGTGCAGATTAAGAAGTAAAAATAAGGTGCCAAGAACGTACAACCCCCCGATTGGGGGAACAGTTACTAAAACCGTAAGAGGTTCTGTTCTAAAAGAAGCATATTTTTCTCTTTCCTCATCATTTTTTACACTCCAGGAAATTCCTTCAGTTACATGCCTTGCTTTCATTTCCAAAAGAGAGTTATATGTTTCCTCATTCATTTTTCTTTCTGCTAAAGATTTGATAATTTTTCTTGTTGCTTTTCTTTCCTTTGATGTCTCACGAGGATAGGGGCCTTCATCCTGCTCTGGAAATCTATAAAATATCTTTCTAAGTTTTATACCTACAGGATCTTTTTCTGTTTGAGAAGTCCTATTACAATTATATTCATCCCAAATAGCTGAATTTTTGTAATCATCCCAAATTCTCACGCGATTTTCTAAATCGCTTTCGCTGTGATTAAACTCCTTTGTTAATCTGTTTAAGTGTTTTTCAGCTTGCCTGCGAGCACTTATAGCTCTGCTTAATTCTTCTTGCTTTTCGTATTTCTTCTTACTAATATCAGAATAATCTGTAGCGAATCCGTCTCTAAATTTAAGTTCATCGTCAAGTCTAAGCAAGTCAACTTCAAGAGATTCGATCTTTTTTTCCTTACTGTGTAATATGCTAGTATATGCTTCTACGAATCTCTGCTGAGTTCCTTCTCTTCCATTTCTTTGTTCTGTTTCGTTTGTCATTTTTAATACCCTCTATACCTTCTTCCACCGAATAAGATTTCACCTAAATTTGCTAGCACACCTGCTAGCACAAGCACACCTAAGATAAACTCTAATCCTTCCACTGCTGTAACATTATTTCCTACTGCAACCGACAAATTTTGTTTTCTAAGATTTTTTTCTAATTCAGGAACTCCATAGTCATGCCAGTGTAGATTTTTATCAATTAAGGAGTAGAGATTCTTGTGTGCTTCAGGAAGTTCTGCATTTCTTAGAACATATTCTTTTCTTATTTTTGTATAATTTTCGAAAACCTTTTGTTGTTCTTCAAGGGAAAAATAGCCGTCTTTAATTGATTCATTGAATTGATCTTTGACTTTGTTTACAACATCTTCTAACGACTTGTAAGTTTGATTTATTTCTTCTTGGATATCTGCTGATACTGGTAATTCCGTTGAACTCGGCTCTTTTTCGCAACTGCTCAATAGGCAGGACGCACCGATGAGCGCACCAGCTAAGTACTTTCGTAGATTTTTATTTTTTATGTTTTTCATGTTGATTTTACCTCGCTCCTTTCAGAAAATCCGTACCATTCTGCTACTC
>CAZEOE010000043.1:0-4353 GCA_964513665.1 Candidatus Woesearchaeota archaeon
AGAACTTTAAAATCCGCCCTATATCTGAATTTTCTGGGAGCCACATCTCCTGCTCTTTTAACTTTAATAGGGCTTATTTTTCTCTTCGCTTCTTTAGCCCGTGTCACAATTAAATCTTTTATTTTATCCTTATCCTGCTCATCATAAAATCCATAATAGTGTATTATCCCGCCTTTTTTTATATAAGGAAAAGCGACATCCAAAAAATCATCTTTTAGATTTGGTCTAGCCATAACGATTCTATCAAACTTTTCTCTCATCGCAGGAACTTTCTTCCTCACATCTCCTTGAATTATTTCTACACGTCCATTTAATTTATTCCTCTTAACATTCTCAAGAGCATATTTAGAGCACTCTCGTCCAAGCTCAACGCTGTAAACCTTTTCAGCTTGAGAATGCTTAGCTATAACTATCGCAAAAGGTGCAACCCCTCCGAACATAACAAGAACTTTCTCCCCTTTCTTTACCATTTTCGCAACCTCAAGTCTTTCACTTCCAAGTCTTGGGGAAAAATAACACGTTTCTACATTGAATCTGAAAACGCAACCATTTTCCTTATACAAAGACTCTTTGGTTTTCTCCCCAGCAATAAATTTCGTCTTCAAAGTCCTTAGTCTACCTTTGAATTTATCGCTCTTCTCTAAAACCGTCCTAACGCTTTTATTCTTATTCAAAAAATCTTCAGCCTCTTTCTTTTTCAAAACAGATTTTAATCCTCTCTCAAATTTAACAATAGCTATATTTCCCACGATATCTAATCCTTTCATATACAAAACTAAGTAAAAAGATTAATAAACGTTCCCTATTATAATTAGCTGATGAAAAAAAGAAAAAAGAGGCATTCATCTAGAACTTTCTCAAAACCAATCATCTTAGTAATTTCCCTTGTTATGATAATCACACTGACAATACTCCTATTCGTTACTCTCATTCAAAAACCAAGAACGAGTCCTGAATTGCAAACCTTCCAGGGAAAAACTATCGTAGAGATAAGTGATCCTAGCGGATCAATAACAATACTCCTCGTAACTCAATCTGGTGAACAATTTAAATTAATTTTCACTGACCTTCACGATGAAATAATATCAGGTATGGATATGTGAATATATGGTATTCTAAACAACAACGAAATTTATGTAACTGATTACGAAATTTTAGAAGGAACTGTGGCAGGATCTACTTCAGAAAATTGGGGAACACAAAACCTAGTTGTATTCAGAATAAACTTTCAGGAAAATTCCGAAGAGCCACTAGGCGTACAAGAGATAGTTAATCTAATTCATGAAATAAATCAATATTATAATGAAATATCTTACGAAAAGATGAACTTTGCATCATTCGATCCAGAAAGAGACATATTTGGTACTTTTACATTTGATGTTGATAATCTTGAAAACGAATGCAAAGCGGTTAACAGAAATTTCATTTTAAATATATCGAGCTGTCTAAATGGCGAAGCATGTAGTATAACTCCTAATCCTCTCGATCTAGGAATAACATTAGAACAAATGCAACAATATGATAGAGCACTCATCTTGTTCCCAAAACAAGAAGCGTGCGATTACAACGGCTGGTCAACAATAGGAAAAGCTTATCTAGGAGATATCCACATTTCTTCGGCATCGTTAAATGGTCCAACAGGTTGGGATCCAGGAACAACAGCACATGAACTCGGACACCAGTTCGGTCTTAGTCACGCAGGCGACTTAGAATGTGGAACCCTAATGGGAAATGAAAGAGGATCCTCACACCAATCTTGCACAGGAAACTATGTAACTGGAATTATCAATGAATCAGTCATAGAATATGGAGATTACCTGAGTATCATGGCTCGTCCAAATTCTCAGATTCTTGAAGAAACAATAAGTATGAACCTCCCTCACAGATATAAAGCTGGTTGGCTAAATCAGGAAGACACCATTTTAGTAGATTCAAGTATGTTAATAGGCGCACCCTATTTAGTTTATGATATCATTTCGTTGAGCAAAAATGAAGTAGATGGCTTAAAAGGAATAAAAGTAAAAAGAGGAGCAAGCCTAACAACAGATGTATATTACATAGAGTATAGGACACCTGAAAATTTTGATTCTGAGTTATATGACGATGAAAACATTAAAGGCGTTTTCATAAGACTTACACAATCCACGCCTTTTGATACAAGACTTATTGACACATCTCCTACAATAGACGAATCAGACGATGAACAAATATTAGACTCATTAGATGGTTCTCTAAAAGTCGGAAAATCGATGACTCTCTATAATGCGCAACAAACCAAAGACTTAAGAATATCTGTTGAATACATAACAAAAGACTATGCGAGAATAAAACTGTATAGAGGAAATAGTCCGGAGACTCCACAGTGTTCAGACGGAATAGATAACGACAATGACGGAAAAATTGATATCCTGCAAGACTTGGGCTGTTCAAGTGGAATCGACACAACAGAAGCGGACTGTGGAGATGGCTTTGCAAACCAAATAACAGAGTCCTGTGACGACGGAAACACGATAAACACAGACAGTTGTAATAATCAATGTCAGTTCGTTTGCGTCGACAATGACGGAGGTAGCATATATAAAAAAGGTACAACAGGCCCCGACCAATCAGGAGTCTGGTATCAAGATTATTGCTCGACAGAGAATAGATACGATCTTATAGAATACTCGTGTGTAAATAACGAAGTAACTTCAACAACATATAATTGTGCATACGGATGTGGAAACGGCGCCTGCGGTTATCTCCCTTCAGGAAGCACAAAGGGGCCAATAAAATCAAGTGCGACAAACCCGAACCAGCAAAACAATATCCAATAATGTAATCTCTATATAGTGACAAAAAACAAAGGTTTAAATAGCTATTTTTGCCTTAAAAATCATGAAAAAAATGTATGCCTTTGTGATAATTATACTCTTAATTAGCATGGTCGATGCGTCAAGGATAACTAGAAATGAAAAGACATTCACATTGGAAGGAGAAATAAAAAAAGTCCATATCGATTATGAAGACCACAGCGAAGACGCATACTTTCTTGTAAAAAGCAAAAATCAAATGAGATTAAACCTTAACAATCTCGGAGATATACCTCTTTCACAACCCGTTAAAGTAGAAGGTACTCTTGGAAACAAAGAGCTTGTTGTAAAAAGAATTACAAAAACTGAAGAAATATCGAATAATGTAAAAATGTACCTTGGATATAATAGAAAAACAGCCACAACAGGGAATTTCAAAATTGCCGTTGTAACACTGCAGTTTTTAAATGACAAAGATATAATTTCAAATGAAGAAATCGAAGAAAAACTATTTTCAGAAAATGAAAATTCCTCAAACAGCTGGCTAAAAGAAGTATCATATGAAAAATTCTCAATCTCAGGAGACGTATATGGACCCTACCTTATAAATGAAAATCTGACACAAAATGTATGCGCAAGTTTTGCAATGGAAAAAAAAGCGATAGAAATAAGCGATAAAGACATAGACTTCACCAAGTATGACAGACTCCTAGTAGTTGTACCAAATACCTGCCTCTGGACAGGCTACGCAGAAGATCATATAAACATCCAGGAAACCAATGAAGGAATATTAAACCTGCCCTCTTATGCAGTGACTTCAAGGACCTTTAACAGAACAAGAAAAACAGACATTCATGAACTAATGCATACATTTGACATTAATCATGCAAGCTATCTAGATTGCACAAACGGCCCATTTGAAATATGCAACTCAATAGAATATGGTGACTTCTTTGACATAATGGGTGCTCCTTTCGAGAACGGACACCTCAACACAATAACAAAAGAAAAATTAAAATGGTTAAAAGAAGAACAAATAATCACAACAAACGAACCAGGAGAATACACCATATACCCTATAGAGACAAACGACAGCAATGTAAAAGCACTTAAAATTCCAAACTACAAGCACAAATATTTCTACATTGAATACAGACAGCCAATAGGCTTTGACTTCTTAACGGCTCAGAAATATGGAGAAGAAATTTTCCAAGGAGTCCAAGTAAGAATACCTTACAAATTAAGCAATTCAGAATCACATCTAATAGACTTCACACCAGGAGACAACAATCACACAAATGTCGCTCTAAGATTAAATGAAAGCTTCACAGGCCCAAGTGTAAGAGACAATTTCAATGTAACGCTTATAGAGCTAACACCTGAATATGCTAAGATTAAAATCTCAAATCTAAATTAATCAAACGTTCCCATATCTATCTGTTTTAACCATCCAAGCAGACAAAGAGGACTGATCACCAGCATCTTTTACACCCGAGAAAGCGTATCCATCTGAAGTCTGAATAACTGACCTTACAGATTCACCTGGAAATCCATAAGAATA
>CAZEOE010000043.1:4453-6818 GCA_964513665.1 Candidatus Woesearchaeota archaeon
AAATCCATAAGAATACCCTGGCCAATACGAATTATCAGCACCATAAGACTTAACAAAGCTCACAACACCATTAACCTCATCAGAACAAGAACCAAAGTTAAAGTTACAAGTATTGAATTGATTATCAAATTTCATAAGCACAGCCGTGGAACTGCCTATATTATTTCCAAATAAATCCTTTCTGGAAGAATAACCTCCAGCAATATAACCCTCTCTTATATCACTAGTCTGTTTTATCGAATTTAATTCTCCACCTAATGAAAAACGTTTTGCAAGAATTATATTTCCATTTAAATCTGTCTGCACAATCAAATATTCCATGTCTTGAGAATTAAAAGCGTTATATCTGCCAACAAGAACGTATCCATTTACCCCTCCACTTCCTTTATTTAAAATAATATCATTGAATACAGGATAAATATCGCCAACTCCGAAATAAGTTTTAATAGAAGAAGCAAGATTCTTTTGCCACGTTACCTGCCCCAAACTATTCAACTTCCTAAGCCAAACACCGCTTAACTGCCCATTTTCATTTGATTCATAACTTACCAGCAAATAGTTCCCCTGCTCATCCGCAACCATTTTCGGAATAATAAACTCTAAACCGTTTACACTGCCATAAATTTTAGAAAATGTCCCCGAAACAGAGCAATCAAAGTCTCCCGAATAATCACAAGTCCTACCCAAAGAATCTGTTTTAACAACCCAAGTTGTGAAATCATAATCTCCAGATGTATCTTTGTCTATAACTCCTGTGAAGACAAACCCTCCGTCCGTGGATCTAACAAAATCTCCGGGGTAAACACCTGCATTTATATCTAAATTTTGAGAGACATGGCCATATACCTTTGAAAATGCTCCCAACTGCTCTTCCTCACAAAATCCACTTGAATCATAGCCACAAATATAAGAATCTTTAATTTTAGAAATCCATAAAAGCTCAGACAATGGTAAACCAAAACCACTCCTATAAAATAAACCAAACAAATAAAGAGAATCTAAATAACCAGAAGAAGCATATTTAGGTATTAAATTTGTAGAATATCCATAAGGTAAAGCCCTCACAAAAGTATCTCCCTCATTGTCAACACAATTAAACGTCAAATCGTTTAAGCCCAACCCTAAATTGTCAAAACACGACATCCCGTATGAATTAAGTTTAACCGCTGAAAGAAAAGATCCTGCCTTCCCAGAAAGCACAAAACTTCCATCATTTAATTGAACTATATCCTCAAAACTATTTGTTTGTCCCATTGCTCCAAATGTTTTCTCAAAGTAAGGATCGCATCCTTCATCCACTAAGTTATTACAATTATTATCTGTTCCATCACATATCTCTGGAATAGATATGCACGTGTCAATTTGAGTGCATTGTGAATAATCTATGCTTGTGCATTGATTACAACTCAAATCTCCTACATAGTTAGCATTATAATCTGCACAACTCTCTCCTCCAAAGTCATTTCCATCACAAACTTCAAGCCCATCTATCCTCCCATCTCCGCAAACACCACAATCTGGATCTTCATCTGCCAAGGTACACCCATCAAGACAGATGCCATCG
The DNA here is from genome assembly GCA_964513665.1 of Candidatus Woesearchaeota archaeon. GTDB lineage: Archaea > Nanobdellota > Nanobdellia > Pacearchaeales > GW2011-AR1 > UBA73. The sequence continues at coordinate 6,018 of CAZEOE010000043.1, forward strand.
CTTACTCCGCAATTATAACAATCAGCCAGGTCATATGTGCAAGGTGTCCCTAAAACATCTCCATAACAAGATAACCATCCTCCATCATACCCAAAATCAACGCATGTCTTACCATTTAAATTTGTAGCATCACACTGCTCCCTGGATTCAATCAAACCGTTACCGCACGAGTTATCCCTTAGAACATTATTCCAACACCAGCCCTGAGAACATTTCGTGCCAAAACTACAAGACTCCTCATAAATTGAATTACACCTGTTGTCCATTAAACCTCTTGTATAAGCATCCACACAATACCATCCTTCCTGACATATTTCTCCTGATATCCCTTCATCATTAATTTTACAATCAAATCGACATCCATCTCCATCGACCAAATTACCATCATCGCATTCCTCGCCCGAATCCAAAATCCCATCACCACATTTTAAAATACAATTTCCAGACAAACACTTCCTATCAGAAGTACAATCATACTGCACAATTTTACAATATTTATCCTTAATATAAACACTGTCGCTATCTACACAATACCTTTGAGAGGCGCAATAACTCGAGTCTGCATTCGGTTCAGTGATAAGCCTAGAAGGATTTTGCATTGAAGAGATATATGGACCATATCTTACATCTTTTATATATATGCTAACAATCAAATTCAAAAAAAAAAGCCCAATAACGATTGCTGATAAAACATAAACATACAAATCCAAAGATCTAAGCTTCTTCACCTTTCTCATTCTAACAAAAAGACAAAAATATTATTTAAAGCTTTGTAATTAAGGAAAGTAAGTTACTTCAAGT
>CAZEOE010000044.1:0-3076 GCA_964513665.1 Candidatus Woesearchaeota archaeon
AAATGAAAACTATAAAAAGAGGGGAGGAGATAGTAAGTAATTAAAGAGGTGAGAGAATGGTTTCAAAGAGAGATTTGGATGAGGTTGCTGGGGTTTTAAGAAGAGATGTTGTTGAGATGACTTCTTATGCTGGGAGTGGGCATTTGACTTCGTGTTTGTCATGCGCAGAGATATTTTCTGTTTTGTTTTTTTCCCAGATGAGGAGAGGGGATGAATTTGTTTTGAGCAAAGGGCATTGCGCTCCAATTTATTATTCTGCATTGAAACGTGTTGGGATGATAAAGGATGATCTTCTTGGTCTTAGGAAATTGAATAGTAGACTTGAGGGGCATCCTATTCCTCAATCTATGAAAGAGATAAAATTTGCTACAGGTTCTTTGGGGCAGGGGCTTGGAATTGGCGCTGGAATGGCTCTTGGATTTAAATTAAGAGGGGAGATGAAGAAGGTTTATATTTTAATGGGGGATAGTGAAATATCCGAGGGCTCAGTTTATGAGGCGCTTAATTTTTGTGCCTATTACGGACTTGATAATTTGTGTTTAGTTATTGATGTGAACAGATTAGGGCAGAGAGGAGAGACAATGCATGGATATGACATGGAAAAATATGAAAGAGTTTTATCTTCTTTTGGATGGGATGTTAAGAGCGTTAATGGTCATGATGTGAGGGAGTTAATTTCAGGAATTGAGAGATTTGGAAAATCTGGGAAGCCATTTGTTTTGCTTGCAAAGACTGTCAAGGGAAAAGGTATATCTTTTATTGAGGGGAAAAATGGGTGGCATGGAAAGGCATTGAATAGCGAGGAGGCAAAGAGAGCTTTGGATGAAATTGGAGAGTTTAAGATGCCTAAAATTAAATCTGATTTTAAGACTGAGGATTATAAGGCTAGTTTTGGGAGGAGTTTTGAAATTGGAGAGTATTCTGGAGATGCTTCTACAAGAGAGGCATATGGGAATGCACTAGCTTCTTTAACTTTAAATGATAAAAATATCATTGTTTTGGATGCAGAGGTAAGCAATTCTACATATTCTGAGAAAGTTAAAGCTAAAACTCCGAAGCAGTTTGTCGAATGTTTTATCGCAGAGCAGAATATGATTTCTGTTGCTTTAGGGTTGTCTAAAACAGGATTTAATGTTTTTAGTTCTACATTTTCTTCTTTTTTAACAAGAGCACATGATCAGATAAGAATGTCTGCCCTTTCTTCTGCAGATATGACTATTTGTGGTTCACATTGTGGTGTTTCGATAGGGGAAGACGGAGCTTCGCAGATGGGTCTCGAGGATATATCTGTGTTTAGAAGCATTCCAAACTCTATTGTCTTTTATCCTTCCGATGCTGTTTCATGTGAGAAAATTGTTTCTGATTGTTATGGTCTTAAAGGGATTAAATATATAAGAACGACGCGTGGAAAAACTCCTTTGATTTATTCTAAGAGAGATGAGTTTCCTTTAGGAGAGTTTAAGATAGTTAGAGAGTCGAAAAAAGATAAATTTGTTTTGATTGGTGCAGGTGTGACTTTACATGAGAGTATAAAGGCTTATGAAGAACTTAAAAGAAGAGGTATTAATTGTGCGGTTGTTGATTTGTATTGTGTTAAACCACTAAATATTAAGAAACTTGTTAAGTTTGTTGAGTCACATGGGAAAAAGATTATAGTTTCTGAAGATCATTATAAGGAAGGTGGAATTGGGGAGATGCTTTCTTTTGAATTTAGGAATTCTGGAATAAGGGTTAAATCTTTGTATGTAGAGGGAATTCCTCATTCTGGGAAACCTGAGGAATTGTTGAGAAAATATAAAATAGATTGCAAGGCTATTGTTGCTTCTGTTAACGCTTTTTGAGCTTAGATTCTACGATTTTTTCTGTGAATTGAGACAGGATTGCATATCCTAACATGAATATTGAGAAGGTAAGGAAGATGTATTTGAATGGGAGTATGAGGAGAAGTGCGGAAGGAAGAATCTTTGCTACAAAGTGACTTACGTCAATTGTTGTATTATATGCACTATAGAATCTATAAGGTTCTTTACCTTTTGAGATGTCGAAGAAATAGCTTTCAGATGTTGACTCCACTAAGGCTGTGCCAATTCCCGCAACTATAAGTATTATGAGTACTACAAGGAGATCATTAACTAGGAAACAGAGGAAAGATGCTGAAGAGAGGATTAAAAATCCTACAAGGAATATTTTTCTAAATCCTATTTTATTTGCGAGATATCCTGCAGGATAGGTGAATAGAATGTTTGGAATTACGACTGCAAAAAGAAATGTACTTACCCAGAGAACGTTATGACCACTGTTTATGATATAGATTGGAACGAAAAGATAAATCAAAACCCACCAGAAGCTTATTCCTCCTCCTAAGAAGTATGATATTGTTCTTTTTTTATCCTTGAAAAAATCTCTGAAGTTTTTCCATACATTGATATCTGCTTTTTTCTTAATGTTATGGTCTTTTATTCCAAACTGGAGGAAGAGAATAAGTGCTAAAATTACAAGGAGGGCTGCTAATCTAAAAACTCCTTTATTTCCATATTTCAGGGCAAGAAAACCTGCGAGCAAAGGCCCGATAAACCATCCTGTGTTGAAGAAGGTGTATATTATCCCTTCATTTTTTGCGAGAAGTCTTTTTTTAGAGGAGTCTCTTACAATTATTCCAAAACTTGAAATTCTTAAATTTGCCGCTAGCGTTAAAAGTATGGAGAATATTATGAAAAGATAGAAACTTTTTATGAATGAGAATAGTATGTAAGAGGTTATTATCATGCAGAGGGCGGTTATGTATAATTTTTCTTTCTGTCCCTTTTCTATGATTGGGATTATGAGAAAGAGAGAGATTAGAGAAATTATAGTTAATGCTCCTGAGAAAAATCCGATGTACGCATCTTTTTCTATGAATTGTTTAACAAATAATATCCATATAGTGTCTATGAATGCGGCTGCAATTGCCACGATGAAACTTATCATTCCCAATCGGCTTATGCCTCCGTGGAATCTAACGAATCTCTCTTTTTTTATAAAATGACTCATGAGAGATTTAGATAAATGACATATATAAACCTGATTTTGTTGAGAG
>CAZEOE010000044.1:3176-6785 GCA_964513665.1 Candidatus Woesearchaeota archaeon
ATTTTGTCTTTAATTTTTCAAGATCTTTAAGCATAGAGTGGAATTCTTGTGCGTATTGTTCTAGTTGTGCAGAGAGATGCATTCTTGTATGGTTAAGTTTTTCTATTTGGGATTCTATCATTTTAATCGTTTGATCTGCTGTTTTTTTTACTACGATATTAGATCCAACGTTAATGTAGAATTTTTCTTCTTCTATTTTAGATTTTATATATATGCCCTTGCCTATCTGGGCCAGGATTGTTTTGTTTTCTTTGTCTTTTTTTATTCTGTTTAGAGCTTTGAATATTTCTTTAAGCTCGGAAATAAGATTATTTACGTAGTCAAGATGTTTTTCAATCTGCTCTGACTCGTTTTTGAATACTGTAGCCTTATACATTAGTTCTTCTCTATTCATTTGTTTTTTAGATTTTGTGGGTTTTTAAATTGTTTCAAGGAGATTTTCCAGACTTCAAGCGTCTCGAAAAATATTTTCTTTTTTGATAAAACTATATAGGAGAATTTTTCTTTTTTTATCACTTCTAAAATTCTTTTTTTAGGAGTTAGAGACGATACTAGGAGGAGAATTATTCCGTTTTTGTTAAGGTGTGTTTTTGAGTGTTTTAAAAATTTTAATATTATTTCATCACCTTTTTTTCCTCCTGATGTTGCTCTTTTGCTTATATTATCTTCTCTAGAGTCTTCCGGAAGATAGGGAGGATTGAAGATTATGATGTCGAATTTTCCTTTTATCTTTTTGAAAAGATCTGATTTTATGCAGGGGATATTTTTTTGTTTTAGGTTGTGAATTGATTCGCTATCTATGTCTGATGCAAGAACTGACTTTGCTCCGAATTTTTTTGCTGTTTCAGCTTGGATTCCTGAGCCCGAGCCAATGTCGAGAACTTTTTTGTTTTTAGAAAATTTCTTAACCTGCTCTGCCAGGAGATAAGAATCTTCTTCTGGGGAATATATCATTTTTCTTTTTTTATTAATCTTTTAATGAATATTACTGAGAATGGTATAACGATGAGGTATTCTATTAATTCTCCGAAAATTTCCGGAAGTAGATTAATTAGGAAAAATAATACAAATGCCGAAACTAATATGGCTATTGTTTCAGAGTAATTGCTTTTTACGAATAATCTTGAGTTTTTTATTGCGGATTTAACTCCTTTATTTTCTGTGACTAGGAAAAATATTGAGAATGTGAGAAATATTAAAGTTGAGAGGAGGAGAGTTATGTAAACCATGAAGAAGAGAATTTTTGCAGCAAGGATGTTAAGTCCTATGAATTTTCCTATGTAAAGTGCCGAATAATGAGATACAGCGGATATTGCAAGACTTGTGAGTGATATCATTAGCAGAATAAGAAAGCTTGAAAAAAAGAATTTAATGTTTTTTAAAACATTTTTCTCTTTGAAGTTTATAAGCATAGGAAAAAAAAGCGAAAAGATTGCAAGGTAGACTATGAAAAATAATATTATATATACTGTGAATTGAATGTTTGTGGAAAATATATGGTTTATTTTTTTTGACCCTATAGAGACTAACTTAAGGACTGCCCAGAGAATTGCTGAAATCAGGATAAGTTTGAACGATTTAGGGAATTCTATTGCGCTTTCTTTTAAACTTTTTATGATTTTCATTTTATCAGAGTATAAACTAAATAGGCGATTGCTCCAAGGAAGATTATTAAGAGAAGAATTATTAGTATAATGAGCTTTTTTTTGGAAGTTTTCTTTTTTAGTTTTGGTAGTTCGGGGAGAGGTTTTCCTTTAATAGGTGGTTCAGGGAGGGAATTTTCCTGATTTGTCTTGATTGATTCTGATTGACTGGGAACTTGTCTTTCTGGGGAAATCTGATACGGAGAGGTTAATTGTGCGGCTGCTTCTTGCACGTCTTCTTTTGTGTATCCTGCATTTATGAAACTAGTTTTTATCTTTTCTAGATTTTCACCTCTATCTAGAGCTACTTTCATTGCCAGTTGGATCTCTTCTCTCATTTTATTTCTACACTCTTTTCGTTTTCCATCAAATGGACTGTTTTGTTCAATTTATACCCCATACTTTCTGCGAGTTTTGCTCCTGCGGATGTTTTTTGCAAATCCCCATGAGATGGGATAATATGTATCGGTTTTAATATATTTATTATATCTCTTAAATCTTCCCTTCCTCCATGACCTGAGACGTGGATGTTGTCGAATATCCTGGCGTTTGATTTTTTTAGACGATTTTCCAGTTCTTCTCTGTTCGCTTCATTTATCGGAGAAGGTATTGTTTTTGAAGAAAATATAACGTGGTCATTTTTTGATATTCTGAATTTGAACTGGTTTCTTGAAATTCTGTCCAATATGGAGCCAGGTTCGCCTTGATGTCCGGTGCAGACAATCATATATTTTTCTCTATTGTGTTCGACTTTTTTTAATACCTGCTCTATTTGTCTTCTATAAGTTAGTATTCTTATATCTTTAATGAATGGGGCTTTTCCTATATTTCTTGCTGCGAGTGTATATTTTGCGAGGCTTCTTCCTAGAAATATTATCTGTCTGTTTAGTCTTTTTCCAAATTCCGCGATTGATTTTAATCTAGCTATATGTGAGGAAAATGTTGTGACGACTATGGCTGCATTTCTGTTGTCTGTTGTCAGGAGGACTTCTTCAAGCATACTTCTGGCTATTTTTTCAGAGGGAGTTTTTCTGTCATCTGGAGCGTATAGACAGTCTACGATAAGAGCTTTAACTCCTCTTTTTGATAATTCGTTGAATTTAACGTAGTTTGGTTTGTCTCCAAATGTTGGAGAGTTGTCTAATTTGTAGTCGTTTGCATATAATATCACTCCTTCTTTTGTGTGAATGGCTATTACAGCACTTTCTATTGTGGAGTGTGTGATGTTTATGAATTCTATTTTATAATTGTCTGATTTTCCTTTTATTGTATATGAGGAGTTTAATTTTACTGATATTATTTTATTTTTTATTGATTGGCTATTGTCAGCCATTAAGACTTTGAGGACTTCGGTAGTATAATTGGTTCCCAGAATCGGAACATTTGGATATCTTCCCGCCAGATATGGGATGGCTCCAATGTGGTCTAGATGTGCGTGTGAGACTAATATTGCTCTTACTTTGTTTTTCATGAAGTTTTTTTCAAGATATAAGTCATTTGGGAGTGCACCAATTGAGCGCATTCCTTTTTCTGTTGGAATCTTTTCTCTTTCCTCAACTCCGACAATTGCGGGAAGAAAAAGTCCAAGGTCAAAAATGAAAACATCCTCTCCAATTTCGAGGGCAGTCATGTTTTTTCCAACCTCATTATAACCGCCTATAGTGTGTATCTTCATTGTAGAGAGTAGCATAAGAATGTTTATAAACTTTTTATATTCGTTAGAATGATGGGTGACTATAGGTTAAAGATTGCAGTGGTTGCTGGTGCATCCCACGCTATGAAATACAAGGAGAAGAATCCAAGAGCTCAGACTCAGGAAGTCATAAAGCACGTTACTGAGAGCGTTGAAGAGATACTTTCCAAAATGGAAAGCGAGAACGATATTGAGTGATTTTTCTGATTAAATTTTAAAATGCGGAAAAGTTTATAAATTTGCTTTTTGACATGTTTGACATGCCATTTCCTA
>CAZEOE010000045.1:0-6480 GCA_964513665.1 Candidatus Woesearchaeota archaeon
TCGCCTTCCACGGCCGACCTCTCGCCCCGGGCGGGGTCACCAATTGGTGACGCGGGACGAGGTCAGCCCACCGCGCCCGTGAGGCTGGCCACGGCGTTGAGCATCCCGTCTCGCGCCTGCACGTCCCGCGCCATCACCGTCAACACCTCGCCGAGCGGCACGCCGTTCTCCGCGATGCGGACGCCGTAGAGGCGCAGGCTCAGATAGTCCAGGGCCGCCCAGAACTGCGGGTCGTCGAGCAGCTCTGACAGCTTCCGCTCGGCCGCCTGCGCCTTCTCCCGCGCCGGGTCGTCGAGCTTCTGGTACGACTGCAGCGTCAGCACGTCGGCCTCGCGGCAGATCTCCTCGACCCACAGGCCGGGCATCGCCGTCTGAAACGTGTCGAACGCCTGGTGCTCGCCGCCGTGCACGACCTGGAACGACGGCGCCGCCGAGCCGGGCCCGCGGCGGCAGACCGTGATCACTCGCGCCACCGCCAGGCACTCCTCGGTCGGCTGCGCTTCGGACCCCTTGACCCGCGCGTCGCCGTGCGCCTTGGCCATCCGCCGCGCCAGGTAGCGCCAGTTGGCGACGTCGCGGCCGCAGTAGCCGTGCACCCAGGTCGAGCCGAGCCCGGGGATCTGGCGCTCGACGCAGTCGGGAATGAACGCCGACAGCACGCCGCCGTCCCCGGCGTCGAACGTGTGCTGCGGACCCTCAGCCAATGGTCGGGTCCCCGTCGCTCATCAGCGACGCGTTGTGCCGGCCGAAGTCGCGCCCGCGCTGCGCGTCGCCCGCGCTCTCCCAGATGCAGTCGCCCTGGAAGAGGATGTTGTCGTTCGCGTCCCGGTAGGTCGCCTCGACCGAGACCGTGTCCCGCAGCGCGACGATGAGATGCTCCGGCGCGTCCGCGTCGTAGAGGCCGTCGAGCGAGATCCGATACTCCTTCCGCTGCACCCGGCGGTACGGGTAGGCGCTCTCGTGCGGCTGCGCCTCGGCCATCTGCTGCCGCATCTCGAGCGAGCAGTTCTCGATCCCGAGGCCGCTGAAGCCGGTGAACGTCACCTTGCCGCCGCTGTCGACGAACGCCCAAGCGCCCATCATCAGGGCGATCAGGATCGCGAGACCAAGCAGAACCAACATGCGCCTCTCCTACCACTGCATCAGGGCGACGCAGCGGACCGTTACCCGCCACGCGCCGCCGGTGTTCCGCCGCTCCGCGTCCGGCTGCAACCCGCCGCCGTCGTACGTCCAGCTCGACAGCCGCGCGTCGGTGACCAACGCTGCCACGTCCGGCCCGGCGGCCGCCAGGAACGCCTTCGCGACACCCTCGTACCGCAACGCCGTCGGCTCGCCGCAATCGGCCTCGATCACGACCTGCACCGGCACCCGCTCGGCGTAGCCTCGCGGCAGCGCCTGCGCGTTCCGGTCGCCGGTCAGCGTCACGACGCCGATCGGCCGCCGGTTCAACTTCTCGCCCGACGTTGCGGTGAAGTGCTTGAGCCCGGTCAGCCCGGCGGCCGTCAGCGCGGCGTTCAGGCTGTCCTTCAGCCCGAGCACCGCGCCCTGCAGCTCCGCCAGGTAACTCCCGGTCATCCGAGCACCCGCTCAAACCCGTCGAGCCCGAACTTCCGCTCGGCGCTCGCCGCCGCCACCGGCGACCGCAGCGCCGCCGGCGACGAGACGCTGTCCACCCCGGCCGCGAGCGCCGCGACCCCGTTCTCCCACCGCCGGCGCCACTCGTCGGCCCAGAGCTTCTCGTCGTCCTCGAGGTTCCGGTACCCGAGCAACAGCAGCTCGGCCAGCACGCCGGTCTGCACCAGCTCGCGCCAGTCGTCCGGCAGCGGCGACGGCAGCGTCCCGTACCGCGGCCGCACCGCCCGCTGCAGCTCGGCGAGCAGCCCCGGCCCGACCTTCTCGACCTGCTCGGCGACCGTCGAGCCGTCGGGGATCAGGTCGGCGATCCCGGCGACGGTCGCCAGGATGCTGGTCGCAATCGCCGTCACATCATCGGCGTGCATTTAGCTCCCCAACGAGATCGTCCGATCCGGCAGCGCGTAGAGCCGCACGTCACCGGTGCCCGAGCCGCCCGACTGGAACGTCACCGACCGGAACAGCGGGATCACGACCGCGCTGGTCGTGTAGGCGTTCTTCAGCGCCGTCGTCGTGACCAGGCGCGTCGGCCCGGTGCCGAGGCTGTCGACCAGCATCAGCTCCTGCGTCGCGTCGTCCTCGTAGACCAGGACGTACTCGCCGGCGGTGAACGCGGCCGTGCTCGCGACCTGCACCGCGAGGTCACCGGCGGTCACGGCCGACGCGACCGCCTCCTCGCCGAGGATCGTCTGCGTGTACTGGTCGGCGCCCGACAAGCTCAGCGCCAGGTCCTTGTAGGTCGCCGCGACGTAGTTCGTGCACCGGAACGTGCCGCCGACCGACTGCGCGGCCGACATGTTGATCGCCAGGATCCCCGCCGGCCCGACCGTCGCCGGCAGCGCCCCGTCGCCGGCGGCGAAGGTCGCGGTCGCGGTGAACGTCCCGAGCAAGTGCATGCCCGCGGAACCCGGGTTGCCGCCGTCGGCCGGCCGCGTCCCCTTCGGGAACACCCGCACCGCCGGCAGCCGGATGCCGGTCGAGCCGGTCGTCAGCGCGTCGTAGAGACACTCCGCCGCGTGATACGGCACGCGCGCCCCGCCGACCGCCGCGAGATACGCCGCCATCGCCGGCGTCGTGCCCGCCTTCGCGTAGCCGAGGTCGTCGATGAAGTAGCTCTCGAGATGGCTGAACAGCTTCCGCAGCCCGGTCGTCGACCAGTACGCGCCGGAGGCCAGCTCGGTGTCGACCGCCGTGATGTCGCTGCCCTTCACCCGGTTCTCGAAGGTCTCGTCGCCAGCGGCGTCGACCAGCGCCCAGAAGTTGCTCCCGCCGCTGGCGTTGGCGAGCGCGTTCTGCCGCACCTTCGCGGCGCGGTCGAGCACGGCCAGGATCTGCGCGTAGGCGCTCATCCGTTACTCCTCGTCGTGGTACCGGCAGGGCCCGACGCCGGGATGCTCCGTACCCCACCCCGCCTCGCGCCGGCACGGCGTCCCGCGGTCCGTCAGCACGCCGCAGAGGCGCTCCTCGTCGACGCCCGGCGCAGGATCCTCAGCAGGCGGCGGAACTTCTCCCGCCGGCGCGTCCACTTCGACCTCTGCCGGCTCGGTCTCGGGCGGTTGCGGCGCGGCATCGGACACCTCCTCGAGCCACTCCTGCTCGAGCGCGTGACGGGTCAGGTCGTCATCGGGCACGTCGCCGACCTGACCCGTCCGCAGCCCGCGCCAGAGACCGACCTGATCCGTCACGCGAACACGCATGGCACCCTCACGATCAGGCGAGCACGTTGGTGGACAAGTAGCCGGCACCCGGCATCTGGATCACCGGCGGCGCGTAAATCTGCGCCGACCGCACTCGCGTCACACCGAACCCGGGCATCGGATCATCCAGGTTCCACGCCGCGATGCCCTGCGACGCATTCGGCACGCCAGTCCACACGAGCTGCCGCATGAAGGCGGGCGTCGCCTGGTCGATCAGCGGCCGCCCGGCCTCGTCGGCGGACACCGTGCCGGCGGACGCGACGAGCGGCCCGCGGTAGAAGAACAGGGTGGTCTCGGCCGGCCAGACGTCGGAGTACGAGGGCGTTTGGCCATCCGCCGCGGTGTTGTACTCCAGGTCGAGCACGATCAGCTCGTCGACGCCCAGGTATTGCGCCAGGTATTGCTGCATCCCCTCGTCGTTGCCGGGCAGCAGCGAGAAGTTCTGGAAGCTCGCCAGGAACACCTCGTTCGCCAGGATCGCTTCCTGCACATCCTCGCCCATGACCAGGACGTTCCGCTTGACGCCCAGCCCGGTGACCCGCCGCAGCCCGCGGTAGTAGGCCCGGACATTGGTGGTCGAGGTGTTGAACTTCGCCGTCGGGCTGCCGGTGTAGCTCCCGAAATTGGCGGCGTCACCGATATGCGTCAGGATGCTGTAGACCTTGTTGAACTGCACCTGCCGGCTGGTCAGGAACACCGCGTTGCGCAGCTCCTGCATGTACGCCCCGGCGTCCTGCAGCTTCGGGACGGGATGCTCCTCGCCATGGGCGCCGGCCGTCCAGACTTGCTCCGTGGCGCTGTACGTGATCTGCGGCCACGGATCGGTATTCGGGCCGATCCTGTCGTCACGCGGCTTGAGCGGCGCGCTGTAGTTGAGGTACCGCCCCGTCTGCACCGGCACGTACTGGATCGGCGCGATCCGATCGATGAAGCTCAGGTCCTGCGGGATCGCGCCCACCGCGTAGTTCGAGAGCCGCGGATTGGCGGCGGGAATGTCCAGGATCAACATCAGTCAGCTCCTTCGCTACCCGGCTCTCAGACCGGCCGCATGTAGTAGAACAGGGTGAACTGCGGCGCGTCGACGTCGCCGGTCCCGGCTGTCGTGACGATCTCCAGGCGGGCCACCTCGCCGGCGTCAATGGTGTCGGTGAAGGTGTCGATCGCCGCGTCATCGGCCGCCGCCTCCGGCGTGTCGATGTCCGTGTCGTTGGCCTGCAGTGAGAAGGTCGCATCGGCCACCGTGCCGCACTGCAGCCGCAGCTCCACCGGGGTCAACTTGAACCCGGTGGGGACCTTGAAGATGTCGTAGTTCACCGTCGCCCCGGCACCGACGTCGGACTGCGGCTCCAGGCGCACGCACTGCAGCACATCACCCCAGGCGGGGTTGGCCGCCGACCCGCCGGTCTGGAGCACCTGGCCCTTGGTGCCCGCCGCGAGCCGGGCGAACACCGTCGCGTTGCGATAGAAAATGTCGCCCTGCGCCTGGGATGCGGGCGCCGTGGCGGTCAGCGCCTCGACCCATTTGTACTCGGGTGTGGCATGCTCGTACGACAACACCGCCTGGTCGTCACCGGCCTCCGGAGCCTCGACATCCAGCGCGTGCAGCGTCTCAGCGTCGACCGCGGCCGGGTAGCGAATGGGCCGGTCGTACAACCGCCCGATGACAAGGTCGTTCGCGGCCGTCGCGACCTGCCGCGGATGCAGCACACCGATGCTGTCCTCGGCGGCGCTGACCTTGGCCGCGATCTTGCCATCGTTGGCAACCTTGTACTCTGCCCCGGCCCCAATGACGTCGGCGGCCGTCAGCTGAACCCAGTTGCCCGCGCCGAGCTCGCTGTACTCGACCTCCTCACCTTCCGCGGCCGCCGACAGGGTCACGCCGATCGGGGTGTCCCCCGCATCGGCATAGACCAGGCCGTCCTGCGCCGTGCCCTTCTTGATCAGCCGCGCCGCGGCCAGCGCTTCCTCGGCAATCGCGATGTCGGTGCGGCCGTCGATCCGCGGTTGAATGGCGTTGCTCATCTCACTGGCCTCCCGTCATCTGCAGCCGCTCGTCGGCGAGCAGCTGGCACTTCGCGATGCTGAACTCGGGATGCTCGGCCTTGATCTGCTTGGCCAGCTCGGCCGCCTGCGTGTCGGGATCGGCGGTCTGCCGCGTGTCGTCCGCCGGCAGCCGCCGGTTCATCGGCACCGCGCCGCTGAACTGCTCGAGCACGTGCTTCGCCGCGCCGGCCGGGTCGAGGTCCTTGAACTCGACCTCGCCGCCGTCCTTGGTGAACGCGACCTTGACCTGCGTCGCGCCGAGCGCCACCGGGGCCAGCACGTCGACCAGCCAGGGCGGCACGCCGTTCGCCTTCAGGCCCGTCGAGAACGCGGCCAGTGCCTGCTCGGTCGCCAGCGCGTTGGCCCGGGTCGCGGTCTCCTCGGAGGCCGCGACCTTCTCCTCGAGTTGCGAAATCCGGCCGCCGAACTTCGCGATCAGCGCCTTCGTCCGGGGGTCGGACAGAAACGCCTCATCGCTGAACTCGGCCTCGCCGCCGCCCTCGTCCGCCGCCGGCGGCTCCTGACCCGCGTCATCGTCGACGGCGGGCTTGCCCAGCCCGAGCTTCTCGCGCAGCGTCGAGATGAAGCCGTCGCTCAGCTCGGGCTCGGGGTTGTTGAAACGGACCTTCATCAGGTATCCTCCATCGATCACCGCCCGGCCCTCGCCGGCGTCGAACTGCGCGCCCACGACCCGCGGGTTGGCGGTCACCGTGACCTTGTCCACGCGCGGGTTCGCGGGGTTGTTTTCCAACATCACGGAGAGGTTGCGCGTCTTCAGCCGGTCGTCGATCGCGGGGTCGATCTCGACCTCGGCCTGCAGCCAGTCGCCGACCTCACCGCCCGGGGGAGCGCCGGTGACCACCTGCGCCGAGCCCGGCACGACCCGCGCGAAGTCGAGCACCCCGTCGGTCGGGAAGTGCTCGATATCGAAGTTCGGCGCTTGCGGGGAGGCGTTGAGGTTGGCGGCGAGGCGGTCGAGGTACGGGCGATCGGCCGCGACGCCCTTGTCGGGGTAGTCGGCGGCGCGGAACAGCCAGGCCTTCAGTCGACGCCACACGCGCAGTCTCCTGCGCGTAGGCTACGCGGGGGTCAAGGCGGGAGGGAAGGA
>CAZEOE010000046.1:0-6352 GCA_964513665.1 Candidatus Woesearchaeota archaeon
ATCATCATCTTGGTGCGAGTCGATTGACTCAGAGAGAGTGCTTGTCTAAGATTGTTACAGGTGTTGATAGAGAGGTTCTTTTGGTTGGCGCAGTTGAAGTCGCGTTTCGTAAGGCTTTAGCTTCTAAGTAAAATTGATTTTTGAAAAAAAACATTTAAATACACAAGATGTTTGTATTTGCAATGGAAAAAAGAGGCCGGTTCCGTTTTGCTTTGCTTTTTCTCGTCGTGGCAGTCTTTTCTTTTGTGTTGTTTAGTTTCTATTTCAGAGGAGGTATTACGGGTCTTGCTGTTTTTCAGGGAACATGTTCTAACAGTATAAATTCTGGAGGTTATTGGGAGTTGAATTCGAGTCTTGGACTGTGCGGAAACTCTACTGGGATATATTTGAATGCGTCTAATGTTCAGCTAGATTGTAAGGGCTATCAGATAAATGGCAATTACTCAGAGAATGCATATGGTGTTTTTGTTCAGGCTAATTTGAATAATGTGAGTATGTCTAATTGTAATGTAACTGGATTTAAAAATGCGGTCTTTATTGGAACTGGAAGCGTCCTTTCTATTTCAGGGAGTTATGCTTCATCTTCTGAGCAATGTGTTCTTGGGAACTGGACTGATGTTTCCGGAAATACTGGTTGTTTAGATATAGTTTCTCCGGTCTTTAGTGTAAATGACTCTACTATTTATAATAATCAGAGTTTCGCCTATCAAGTTCAGACGAGTGATATCTCTGGAATTGCATCTTATAATCTAACGGATTCTGCTTTATTTTCTGTCAACTCTTCTGGCTATATGTATAACTCGAGTGCTCTTGCTGTTACTAATTACACTTTGAATCTTAGCGTTTATGATAGTGTTGGGAACTTTGGAGTCGATACCTTTGTAGTTTCTGTTCTCGAGTCTGTTGTTCAGACGCAGACTTCGAATAGCACAAATACAACTCAAACAACAACTACACAGACTACTGCAAAAACTACAACAAAGACAGAGTCTAAGAGTAGCTCTACTACTACAGCTTCGACTGTAAATTATGCTGAGCAGTGTGTGTCAGGAGTTGGATGGAAGTGTTCTGAATGGGGTGAGTGTCTTCTTAATGGAACTAGAGTTAGAGAGTGTACTAAACTTATTCCTGGCTGTGTAATAAGAGACAAGTCTGTTGAGAATTGCACTTATGTTGATCCTGCGACGCTTGTCAAGGAAGAATGTGTTGAAAACTGGCAGTGCACATGGAGTGAATGCGTGAATGGTGAAAAAGTTCCTACTGAATGTGTAGACCTTAACTCTTGTGGAACTGAGGTTGGAAAGCCAACAGCTCAACAGTGTGAGACTGTTTCTAATGTTGCTGCGAGACCTGGAATTACTGGAGCCGCGTCATTGTTTGTGGAAGGAACTAAGAAAGTAGCTAACTTTTTTGCAGGAGGAGTACTTAGAGTTGTGATTAGCTTGTTTGTTTTGGTTGTTGTTATTGGAGGCGCTGTTTGTTACTTTTTGATGAAGAATGGAAAGTTTCCTGCGCTGGAGAATTTTTTGAGAAGAAATTTTTCACGCGGTGGAAAAAAAGAATTTTATAAAGGCAGTTCACCTCCGTCGAGAAAAGAGCTTGAGGACTTTTTTTCTAAGAGGAAATAATTATTTTTGCAATATATATTAATTCGCTTTAATTAAATTGAAGTGGCAACAAAAATCTTGCTTTCTAGTATAGTAGTGTTTATATATGAAATGCAATAGAGGTGAGTTATGATGAAAGCCACAAAAGGGGATTCACTTAGGAATTACAGCAGTACAGAGTTTAGCTCTGTTAAAATTTTATGTTCAACAATTGAAAGGAGGCTTGAATAAAAAGAATCATGAGAACAACACTTACACTTTTGGTGTTGAGTCTTTTGGTGATCTCCGTTATACCTGGAGTTTTCGCTACAGCAGTAGGAACTCCTATAGGTATTGACATCAGTACAGAGGATTTTGAGCCTCAAGTATGGATGTGTGATAGCAGAATTGTTTACGATGATGCTACTGAACCTGGAAGAGTCTCTGACGATGGCGATGAACTTATCGAAAGAATAAATAACTACGCTTTCGAAGGTGAACAGATCTCTTGGCAAGTTCTTGTATTTGACAAGAATGGAATCGAGAAGGTTAAGGATGTTTACGCTACAATAGGAAGCTCACAGGGCGCAGGAAATGATATCGAAGTAAACTGTAAACTTGATCATATAGTTCAGGAAGATGAAGATCTTGATGAATCATGTAATGCAAGAATCCTTGAAGAGGAACTTGATACTGTTTCAGAGAATACAGCAGCTTATTACACCTGTACATTGACAGTTGAAACTTCTGATAGCATGTACGGAGAGCACTGGGTAACTGTTGAGGCTGAAGACCTTGACGGCTTGATGGGAACAATGGATGAGAATGAATACTGGTTCTTCAACCCTGTAATTGCTTTAACAATTGAGGGCGATTTGACATTTGAAGATGTCAGACCTGGAACACAGTCATACTCTAGCACATTGCTTGTAGGAAACGACGCAGATGATGGTTCAGGAGTCATGCTTGACATGTTTATCTCCGGAACAGACTTCTACGACTCCTCAAGTTCTGGCGCTAAATGTCCAACGACAAACCAGCTAGCTTTGGAGAACTTCAGATACTTCGCTACAAACGGAGCTTACTCAACGTTGCAGGATATGGAAAACGGACTAAGAGGACCTGGAGGTTCAGATGACAGAGATAGAGATAATGAAGGTTATGTCAATATCGGTTACGGTATTGGATTTAACAACCCTCATACATTCTACAATGGATATGAAATCTTACAGGCTCAGAAGGTCGGACCATATTACACCGCTAACTTGTTAGCACCAGGTGCCGAAATGGCAGTAACATTCAAGTTATCCTTGCCAGAGCCATGTAACGGAGACTTCGACACAGGAGACTTGTACTTCTTTGGAGAAGCTATCTAAATAGACTCTTTACTTTTTTATTTTTTTATTTTTCATTTAACTCCGGCGCTAATCGCGCTGGGGTAAATGGTTGAATCTGCGTATGCAGTTTATGAAATATACTAGGGAATATAGTAATAATTAAAAACTAGACATAGGAGAAAGAAGAAATGAAAACAAAAATTATGATTGCAATGATGGTATTGGCTGTGGTTGTGCCCTTTGTTAGCGCGGACAGTTACCAACTTTATTGTATTCCTTCAGGAGAAGTTTTGAATTTACCTGTTCTTTGTAACCCAGCGATGGAGCAGAAGACAGGCCCTATTAACATATGCATGCATATTTTGGATAATGGAAAGAAATGTCCTGCAAGTTTGAATACATGTAATAATCTTGGTTTGGGATGCAGTTCAAGCACAGATACAGAGGAAGACGAAACACCTCCGACAATGCAAATAAACTCGCCTGTAAATGGGGAAGTTTATACAGCAAGGTCTATTTTGTTAAACCTCGATCCGAGTGAAATTTCAGATGTCGATTATATAGATAATGATTTACCTGCTGAGGGTTGGAGAACTTTGTGTCAGAGATGTTCTGAGTACTCTAAGAGCAGAAATTTCAAGGAAGGAGAGAATAATATAACTTTTAGGGTAATAGATGAATCAGGAAATTCTGCCTTCTTTGACATAGTGTTTTATATAGACTCCAAGGTTCCTAAGATAAAGAAGACTGAACCAAAGTCTGGAACTTTTGCGAATGGCCAGTTTAAGGTGAGTTTTCAGGAGCAGAATGTTAAAGAAGTTGTCTTGAATTATGGTAATTCAGATGAGGGATATAGGGAGGAGACAGTTGATGTTGACACTTGTCCTGGAAACAATGACAATTATGATTGCACTGTTAATGTGAACCTTGAAGATTATGACGGACAGGATATTGACTATTATTTTAGCGTTGAGGATGTTGCGGGAAGTATTGTGACTAGCAAACCTGTTTTCTTGAAAACTGATTTTTCATCTCCGGAGTTTTTGAATCTGGATTACAGCGTTAATGGGAAGTTTGTTATGTTTGAGTTGGAGATTGATGAGGCTTACTTTAAGTCTGTTACTTATAAGGAGCTTAATTCAGGGGACAACAAGGAGAAGACACTTTGCAATAAACTTACAGGGAATATGTGTTCGAAAAAGGTTTCATTCAAGGATGGAGAGCATGGGATATTGGTGACTGCTAGAGATCTTGCCGGAAATTCTGCTGATGAGTTCGTTATATTTTTCACCGACTCTAAGAAACCAAAGATAAAAAATGTTGAACCTGAAAAAGGATTCATTTCATCTTTCTTTGAGGTGGAGTTTGAAGAACAAAATCCTGTTAATTTAACTCTGACTTACGGGAATTTTGATGAGGGAATGAAGGAGGTTTCTTTGAATCTGGAAACTGATTGCTTTGTGAATGGGGGAACGAACTATAGGTGCTCAAAAGATATAGATTTGACTGATTATGAGGATCAGGGAATAGAATTTTATTTCACTGTGATTGACAGGGCTGAACAAATTGTGAATTCTAAACTGATAAACGTTGTTGTTGATACGTTGATTCCTGAATTAGGATCTGCTAATTATACATTTGTTGACAAAGGGAAGTCAGCTTTGGTTAAGTTTAGTATAGATGATGCTAATTTTTATCAGGCAAATTATGTGAATCTTTTAGATCCTGCACAGAAGATGAATAAGTTATGCTCTAAACTTGTGAATGGAGAATGTTCAGGAAAGGTTAAGCTTTATCCTGGAGAAAACTTTTTAGATATCATGGTTGAAGATAAGGCTGGAAATGTCGCAGGATTTCCTTTGATGATTGAACCTGGGAATTAGATTTACAATAACAGATTGTTGTAAAATTTATAAGTATCTGTGTCTTTCTAAAATGTGTTTGACCCAAATAAAATAAAGAAGAAGATTCCAGTGAATGATTTTATAATTCTCATAAGAAAATATTCTTCGGAAAATATTGAAGATAGCGATCACACTTTCAAAAGACTGAGCCAAAGACAGAGGGAATTATTTACGATTGAGGAGATTCGCAAGATTTTATTTGAAAGTTATCCTTTTCTTGTTGGAATCCAAGAAAACAATAATTATGCTGTTTTTTACAAATACAATGGTAAGAATCTTAGACTTATAGTTAAGCTGGAAAGCCAAAAGGTTAAAATAGTTACATTTTACAATATATTAGAATGGCAGATACCAAAAATATGATAAATAAAGAAAGACGCTTAGAATCTGAAGGAGAAATGGATTATGATTATGTAAATGATATTCTTCTATTTAAGGTAAAAGATAGGACATATGATTATTCTATAGAATTTAAAAATATTTTAGTTGATATAGATGATGAGCAGTTTATTGTTGGGATTCAAATTTTTGATGCCTCTCAATTTTTGAGAATGGGAAAAGAAAGTCTAAGAAAGATAGCCAACTGGCAATTTAAGGCGAAACTTGAAGATAATGAATTTAGGATAGATTTACATTATGAAGTTGTTGTCAGAAACCAGACTATAAGCAATAACCTCTATCCGATTATAGTACAGAGAGACATGGGCTTGCCTAGTCCTCAAATGGTTTCTACTTTTTGAAATTAATTCTAAAAACAATACACATTCATTTGTTAAAGGAAAATTTTACAAGAAATTAACGAGTCATAATATATTTTTTATGTCAAGATTGCCAATGCAGAAAACCATGCACTAAAGTGCATGGATGAATGCAATCTTGAGCATCCAAAAGTCCAAACAAAACAAAGACTTTTTGATCTAATCAGCCATAATGTTTTTTGTGTAAATATCGCTGGTGTAATTAATTTGAAGTCCATTCAGTTGTATGTATTTGTCTTGGTATATATCCGCAACTTCCAAATATTATGACCTCTGGAGGAGGATTTATTTGGTCTTTTATCGATTTTATTATGTTTTCAATTTCTTCTGTAATTTTTTTTTCTTCTGAGAGAATTGGAGCTACTAACATATCTATTGATGTGTTTGAGGGATGTTTGAATGGCGTTTTTATTTTTTCTACAGAATAACCAATAACTTCTACTGTCTTGTGTGCTTTGATTTGCACATATTCTCCGTTTGTTTCATTTACATGATACATTCTTAATAAGACTGCTCGCTCCCCACATCTTATTTCTAGGTTTTCTGGTTCTGATGTTGTTAACGGTGTGTATGGTCTGACAAATATAGGCCAACTTTGCTCCTCTGATTGTTGTTCATGAATAATTACTCTAGTTCGAGTCATTATTTTTTTTCCTTTTTTTACTATTTAATACTTTTGATATTTTTTAATATATTTTTCTTCGACTGCGAGTTCACTAAAACTTTAAAAACCCTCATTTTCTCAAGGATTAATCTTTAAAATGGCT
>CAZEOE010000047.1:0-6346 GCA_964513665.1 Candidatus Woesearchaeota archaeon
TTGCCAACAATAGCGTTTCAAACTCTTTCAATCTTTTTCTTTCTGTAGACAGAACCTGTCCATATAGACACGTTCTGTCTACATGGACGGCCCGTGTGGACACATCGTGTCCATGTAGACGCTTCTCGTCTACATCACCGACCAGAGCCAGCGCCGCGAACTGAAGCGCGACCCGTCGCCGTTGCATCGGTTCCACCGCTTCCGGACCGTCTCACGATTGTGTCCAGTTCGCTGTAAACGTTCTCGAGTTCGCACCCGGCTTGAGACAACAAATTCCGCGCCGGGTTAGTCGGGTCCACGTGGTTGATTGCCCTCTCGACTTCCTTCCGGATTTTCCAGAGTCGGTCGACGAGCTTCCGAAGTTCGCGCGACAGTTGAAATATGCTAGGCATGTTGGTCCTCCTCCTCCTCATCTCTTCTGACGATATGTCCGGCGTAAACGCGTATCACATCGGCGGCGAGTGCTTCGAGCGCGGCCGGTCTAGGCGCGCCCATGTCCGTCGACCACGGGGCCAGAAATTGAAACGCGAAGTTGCTAACGCCCGCGCGGAAATGTGGCTCCGGCGGCGGGTCGACTGAGAGAAGACGCGCCAGTGCGAACATGGCCACGTCATACGGGATAGTTCCGTATCCCTCTTTTGTAACGACC
The DNA here is from genome assembly GCA_964513665.1 of Candidatus Woesearchaeota archaeon. Taxonomy (GTDB): domain Archaea; phylum Nanobdellota; class Nanobdellia; order Pacearchaeales; family GW2011-AR1; genus UBA73. The sequence continues at coordinate 650 of CAZEOE010000047.1, forward strand.
TCTAGAATTTCCTGCGACGATTCCAGGCCGTGAATCGTCGGGATTATTGCTCCACTCATTTTGTGAGGCTCCTTATCGCGGCGCGGAGATTTACGAGCGGCATGATTGCCGAACCGCCGGGGCTCCGAGCCAGAATCCGCGCGGCCGACTTGCTGAGATGTCGAGCCGCTTGACTAACGACCTTCGCGGCCGTCTTCCGTCGCTCTTGCTGGGCGTGCATCCTTTCCCACGTTTCCGCCAGATCCGCACGGACCTCCACCCACAGAGGCCGCGAATCTTCCGGCCCTCCCATTACAAACCATCGGCGGCCGTCGCGACCGACCACCGCACGCCAACCCTGCCGCACCAGGTCCGCCACGGGCCGCGTCGCCAGGTCTCGACTCATGGTGTGCTTGACGCTGTTCCGGATGCCGCGCTCTCGCTGTTGGCGCTGTTGCTCTTCTAGAAGCCACTCACGCAGTGCATACCAGGCGCGGCGCTGGTCAGGGATGAGCCGGTCTAACTTGTAGCGGCGGGTTGTTCCGCCGTGGCCGATTTGCACGTACAACTGTCGGCCGTGGCGCTTAGTCGTTTCTGCGACGACATGCGCCCCGTCAGCTTGCATCTCCGCAAGGATTCGTTCGGCGCCGGTTCGGTCTAGGTCGCCGTCGCGAACACATGCGGCCAGTTCCTGCAGGTGTTGACTGTGGCGCTCCTGCACGGAGCGGAATGGGCCCCGATGTTGCCCGGCTTCCTGGGCGCGGCCTTGCTCCGCGTAACTTCGCGCGTCGATGCGCCGCGCCGCGCCTTCGGCCGCGAGTTCCGCGTTGATGGTTTGCTCCACCAGGTGGCGCAGGTCCTGAGCCGTGCGCCGGGCGCGGTAGGCGTCAACCCGGCGGCCGGTGTCCATATCAACATGGACGACCAGGGCGTGACTGTGGCGGTTGCCGTTCTTTGCTTCCGGCCGAGGGTCCGCGCGGTGCTGTGACACCACCACACGGCACCGGCTGCCGCCGTAAGCGGAAAGCTGGCGGGCCATCTCATCGTCGACGCGTCGGCAACCTTCGGCGCTCAGCTCATCGGGATAGCTCCACTCGTATTTGACGCACAGTTGAGCATCCTTCCGAGTCGCGGAGGCCTCCGTCTCCGACATCCGCCGCGACCACTCCCGCCGTAACTCGGCAATGCGTCCGGCGTCTTGTGAGCGATCGCTTTCTAGCCCATCGGTCTGGACAACGTGACACGCGGCCGAGGCGCGGAGGATGTAACGAGCATGCGCCGCGGCCGTGCCGGCCGCGTGAGAAGCCAGGCCGATGGTCCCGAGCCGCGTATGTAACCAGGACCCCACTTAGTTGATTTTCCTCGTGGGCACCGGCGGGAAAAGTGGCGGTTCCGCTGACCGCGATTCCGGCGGCGTCGCTCCTCGCACCAGGCCGATGAGCACGGCCGTTGTCGGTTCAATTCCAACCTTACTGATTGCTCCCGCGAGGCCGGTAATGAGTTCGGCGGCTTCATCGGAATCCGGTTCAATGGCGCGACAAATCAGCTTTCCGACGCGGGCATATTCCCGTTCCCGCTTCGTGTTGATTTTTCGCCGAAGTTGGCGGAGCTTTTCGGCTTCCGCAGACAGACGACTGGCCATGATTCCACCTTCATTCTCCTAGCCAGTCGTTTTACAGACGCAGTATAGCACAGGTGCGAATTTCGATTTACCCGATGTGTCAGGAGCCCGAAGGGCGCACAGCACTGTTGCCCCGCTTCGCGGTTCAACAGTTGTGCGGCGGGGGCTTCGCCCCCGAGCCCCCGGCTTCCGCTCCGCCTTCGGCTCCGCTCTGCGCCATCCGTGGCGCGTGGCCCGCCGTCCTGGCGGGCCTTCTATTAGGGTGGGCGGTTGAGCGCGAAGCGACCACGCGGGATTGATTCACGCGTTCAGAAAGCGTCTAAGATTTCGGCTTGAATGGGTTTGTTGATCCGCGTGAGACTGGAGGCGGCGGGACTCGAACCCGCAACCGTGGGCTTCTCCAAACCACTTAATGAGTTCGAGAAGGCCCCCGCTCTGCCATTGAGCTACGCCCCCGATGATTCAAGTATCCGGCACTAGGGTGAGTTTTTCCAAACGGAATACACGACAAAATGAAATTTTGTCGTCATCGCCGACAATCCGGCCGCGTAAGACGCCATCAGAGACGCGACCGCGCGGCCGGCAATATGAAACCCTTACCCGAAACGACGACACCGCCGGTATAATGTCGTCATGGGCAACGAGATGATTCTAGCCGGAACGGCGTATCTATCCCGGCCAGGGGCCGGAAGATTCGCGGCCGTCTCCCCTGCCGAAGTCGCCGACCTGGTGGCGGCCGCGCCGACAACACAGACCCGGCTATTGCTCCGGATGCTGTGGGCGACCGGCGCGAGAATCTCCGAAGTTCTGACCGTGAGAGCTGGCGACGTCGACCGCCGGAAAAACGAGGTAACAATCCGGAGACTGAAACGCCGGAAGAAGTTCGAGCAAGTCTTACCCATCCCCCAGGACATCGCGGGGGAACTGTCGCTTTGGATTCGAGCGGAGAAGTTGAAGCCGAGGAGTCTACTTTTCCGATCGGACCGCAAGTCCGCATGGAAAAGCATTCGCTCGCTCGGCGTGAAGGTCCTCAGCCGGAAGATTTCGCCGAAGGCCTTCCGCCACGGGAAGGCTTACCAGATGGCCGGCCGCGGAGTTCATCCGCTCATCATCAGCCGAGCGCTGGGCCATGCTTCACTTTCGTCAGCGTTGGCCTATTATCATCCGACGGATACCGACCTACGGGAGGCAATGCAATGACAGCATGTTTCGGAGCGGTAAATCTACTTTGGGAATTGGTGCATAGTCCCCTAACAGAAACCATCATCAAAAACGCATCTTCCGAAGATATAGAGACGGTGATTCATGTAATCGAGGCTCACCCTCCAGTTGCCCCAAAGTGGGCTAAAATCGTGGAAGAGTTACGGCGGGAATTGGAACTACGGAACAACCAGCAACAAGAACGTAGCCGCAGACAAAGAGGTCACGGCCTCGGAGATTAGGCGGCCCGCTCTTCCCTATCGTCACGCGGAGCCGGAAGGAGTCCGACAACGGCGACGTCGTGACCGTGAACGAGAACGCGCCAGGCAGCGCGGAACCGGTCGCGCCATGTTCGCGGTCTCCCCTTTTTGATGTTGTCCTCGAGTATCGAGATTCGGGCGCGTTGGTTCCGGCGTTCCTCGTCGAGGTCGCGGACTTGGGATTCTGTCCTCATCCGCTCGACCCGCTCCCGCTCGATGACCTCCGCCATCTCGGCGCGTTCCTTGCGGAGCTGGTTTTCCAGCTCGCGGGCCTCTCGCTCCCGGGCTTCCTTCTCGGCTTGGAAGTCAATCCGGATAGTTTCCAGCGCCGCCCGGAGTTCGGCGGCCGGGTCAGGACCTTGAGGGGGCTTGAGCCCCTCTGAGCCCGTCGGCCGTGAGGGGGCTTGAGCCCCCTTGAGGACCGCCAGGGCTTCCTCTGTCGTCAGTCTCTGGACCCGTAGAGCGTCGGAGAATCTCGTCAGCGCCTCGGCCTCGGTCTCGGTATACGTCGGAACCTTCCCGGCCGCCAGGTCCTCGACGGACGCGATTAGACCGACCTCCCGCAACAGCTTTGCATATCGGCTCCGTGTTTTCTTCGGTACGTCCGGCAGAATCTCGGCGAGGCTCTTCACATGAGCCATTATCGGCAGGGGAGTGAGCCCCCTTAAGGCCCCCTGAGCCCGTCGGCCGTGAGGGGGCTTGAGCCCCCTTGAGTCCCCATCCCCGCGAGACTCCCAGGTTGTCCACGGCCGCCGGAGCTTTTACGCAGAATTTCGACAGCTTCTTAGTCTCCCTCTCCCCCCCGGACCCCCCCTCTCCCTCGATGGCTTCGCCCCGATAATCGTCGAGCCTGCCGCGCGGAGAGACTCCGCCGCCGGAGTTCGATACGACGACGATGACGGTTTCGAGAGAAAGGGATTGCGGAGGGTTCACCGGAACCCCACACGACCCGGCACCGGTCGGAATAACGCCTCCGGCCAGCAGAGGAGACGCAGGCGCAGCAGAGACCCAGGCCCCCGCCGTATCAGGGTGTATACCTGAACACCGTTTTGAGCACCCCCCCCACCCCCCCGCATGGCGGTCCCGGTAGACCGTCGCCGTGTTCCTGGAGACCCCGGCCGACCGGGAGACGGCCGAGACCGTCAAGGCATCCCCGGAGGCCTCCAGCCGTTCCACGGCCGCCGCTATGCGCCGGTCGGTTCCGGCCTGGTTCCGGGCCGCGGCGAACCGGCCCCCGGCCGCCTGCCGTCGTTTCTTCTCGCGCCGATATTCGGCCAGGTCTAACCCCTGGATTTTATCGAGCCCCATTCGGCCGCGATTCCTGATCCGGCCGTCACCGCCTCCGGGGCGAAATGACCCCATCAAAGACTTGGCGATGGTCGCAACCTCAGCGGCCGGCAATGGCGGGCGGCCGTCGAGGTGTCGAGCGTCGTTGATGTTGGAAAGGTAGCTCTCCACTCCGCCGACGTCGTTTGTCTCGCGGAGGTAATCGCCGCCCAGGTAAAACAGCGTCCAGTTTCTGGACTCGGCGCACCGTTGGATTCTGTTCTCACCGTCCAGGGACGTGTTGTCTACGACAACGCGAATGCGCGGGGCGAGGTCGACGAAGTCCGCGAGATAAGCGAGCGTATATTTTTCGTCGTGCCAGGATACGAGCCACTTGTCAGAAAGCGGATTCTTCATCAGGTGCCCGGCAAACGCGCAATCAGCCCCCAGCCGCGCGGCATACGCCTTGCGGACCGCATCTAGATATTTTTGCGGTTCGTCTCTCGCGTTCTTCGAGCTGCTCACGGGGTCGACCAGCTCATACAGATATTGTGCGTGTCCGTTCGTCGGGTTCGTTATGACGACGGTCGGACGCGGAAGGTTTTCAACCTCCCAGAAAATCGTTGCCCCGGGAGCGTCAATATCCAACACCAGGTATCGAACAAGTCGCCGGGGGTTCGTCTGAATGAAGGGGAGACGAGCCGCATGACAGCGGTCTCGTTTCTTCACGCCTTCTTTTTTCGTCTTCGCTCCGTCCGGCCAGGCGGGGAGATTCTCGAAGTAGCGCCGGGCGGCCGGATGGTTCGGGAGGATGGGCGGCGGCGATTTTTTCCATTCCGGCCTTTTTCTTTCCGATGAAGCCGCCGGTACCGGTCGGACCGCGTTCCGTTCCGCTTCCAGTTCACGGGCCCAGCGTCTCCGCTTGGCCTCGATTCGCTTGGCTTCCAGCCTCGGAAAAAATGGAGCGGCTGAAAAGTCGTCGATGATGTCCCAGGCCGTGTCCATAGCGTGCACGTAGCTGGCCGCAAATTGACTGTTGACCTGGGGGGAAGGGGAGACTTAGAATCTTCTCAGGTTAGTGAGCTGATTTCGTCCTTCCCGCACCATCACAGGCCGAGTCAGAAGAGCCCGGAACGGTTGGAGCCGTTCCGGGTTTTCCTTTATATGGGCTTAAGCTTTACGCTGCGAGTCCTCCAGTCATATACTCAGAGACGTGGACGGTCGGCGCGTTGGCGACTGACTGGCTAGGTGAGTTTACCCGCGCAGCCGACGCGTCCAGTCCTGCCTTACATCGCCAGTCTACACCTCGCCTCAGTTTGCCAACAATAGCGTTTCAAACTCTTTCAATCTTTTTCTTTCTGTAGACAGAAC
>CAZEOE010000048.1:0-1762 GCA_964513665.1 Candidatus Woesearchaeota archaeon
AAATGCCCCTGCCGATGGCGCGATTGCGATCGCTGATCGTCAGTGGCTTTGGATTGTTTTACAATCCAATGAAATGCCCCTGCCGAGATTTGAACTCGGGTTTCCGCCGTACTCCATGCTGTCTATCAGAATGAATCGACAGCACTTAAATCAAAGTGCCTGTCCTTAGAGAAGGACTGGGGTTATTATCTCGTCGAATCAAACTCCGGCAGTTCGAGAGGGCGGTGTCCTAGACCACTAGACTACAAGGGCCTAGATTTCTTAGAAAACTCAGGTTTTAAAGTGTTTTGTTTTTAAAAGGCAATTATTTTTAATCCCTGATCACATTATAACTTATGGTATTCATAGATGTGCACTGTCATCTTAATTATTATGATGAGAAAAATATTGAAAAAATATTGAAAATTTGTGAAAAGAAAAATGTCAGAGTTATAATAGATCATGGTGTAAACACGAAAAGCAACAGAAGATCTCTTGAGATTTCTGCTAAGAATAAATTTGTTAAGTCGGCTCTGGGAATGTATCCAATTGAAGCCTTAAAACTCAACTCTAAAGAGATAGATAAAGAACTGGAATTTATAGAAAACAATAAAGAAAAGGTAATTGCCGTTGGAGAAATAGGTCTTGATAAAAAAGAAGAAAATGATTTTAAATGGCAGAAGGAAGTATTTGAGAAATTTGTTAAACTTGGAATAAGGATTGATAAACCTGTAATAGTTCACTCAAGGGAAGCAGAAACAGAATGTGTAGATATGCTGGAAAAATTGAAGGCGAAAAAAGTAGTTATGCATTGTTTTTCTGGAAGAATGAGTCTTGTAAAAAGAATTGCTGAAAATAGGTGGTTTCTGAGCATACCTTCAAGTGTAAAATATAATGAGCATTTTCAGAAGATTGTTGAAATAACACCTATCGAAAACATTTTATGCGAGACAGATTCTCCTTATCTGCATCCTGAAAGAGAGAAAAATAATACTCCTTTGAATGTGATAGCAAGTTATGAAAAAATAGCAGAAATAAAGAAAGTTAGTTTAAAAGATATTGAAAAATTGATTGAAAAGAACTATGAAAGCCTATTTGGATGATTGGGAACAATAAAAGTTAAAAGTGTAAGGCCTTGACATGTTTAATGGATGTGCATGGTTTGAATAGTGAAGATGTTGCTCTTTTTGATCTTGATAACACTCTTTGCGATCATGAGGGGACTTTGAGAAAAGACTTAGATAAATTAATGAGTCCTGAAGATGAACTTTATACTGGATCCTTGTTTGATCCTCCTGAATATTTGAGAAGTCGTATGGATGCGATTAGGTCTTCAGTTGAGTGGTGGGCTGACTTGCCTAAGTTCCAGCTTGGGTTTGATGTACTGCAAATTGCCAGAGATTTAGAATATAGAATAATGATTCTCACTCAGGGAAATAAAAGAAATCCTTCCTCTTGGATGGGAAAGAAAAGGTGGGTTGATAAAAACCTCGGACAGGATACAGATTTAACCATAACAAGAGACAAGAGTCTTATGTATGGAAAAGTGCTTGTAGATGATTATCCTGACTATATTTCCGCTTGGCTCAAACATAGACCAAGAGGCATTGTTATAATGCCTGCACATGACTTTAATAAAGATTACAGACATGAAAGAGTTATAAGGTATGACGGAAGCAATATAAGGGAAGTTAGAGAGGCTATGCAGAGAAGATTATTTAGGTAAGAAATCAGTCAGGTATATTATTAACTTGCTCAACTACTACCTCGTTGGCGAATGCAA
>CAZEOE010000048.1:1862-6328 GCA_964513665.1 Candidatus Woesearchaeota archaeon
TTAAAATGCGAGATTGTGCTATCTAAGTTATCTGGTTTTTCCCCTGAAAAAATCATTCTTTCCATTCTTTCCAATTCTGGCTTTAAGAATTTCCTGTCTTCTTCAGGAAGATAATCCAAGGTATGTTCTGGATCTTCTATAATCTTTTTGATTATTTTTAGTTCGGCTGTCCTTTCTCTTCTTTTAAAACTTCTTAATAACTCACTTGCAAAACTACCTAAATATGCAAATGGAAGAGCCACATATAGATTCTGCATACCCTCTCCTGTTGCCGATTCAACAAATGCTGAGCTCAGAAGACAGCCATATAAAGGAAAATTAATCCTTTTGGAGTTTAATCTTTTCCCAAGTTGTTCAACAACATCTAAACCTCTTACTTTTCTTTCTTCATGCGATACTGTATGGTCCATATATTCCCGCTCTTCATCGTGTTTTCTTATCAAATACCTATCTACAAGTACCCCCATGATCGCGCCCGATATTGCGCTGGAAACTAATCTTTCAAGATTCATAAAAATCTGTCTAAAATTCTATTTTTAAAGCTATCTAGAATCAGCACTTGGCGAAATTGACATCCATCTCGCTTATATCGAATTTAGCACCATCGATGTCCACTTCGAACGTTTTGGAATTAAATACAATCTCTGAGCTCTCTGGAATACCCGTCCTATTTGTCCCTCTTCTAAGCAAGCCTGACACGTTAAAGACAAACTTATCATTGCCAACCTTTCTAGCCTTATCCACAGAGAAGCTGTACGAAACTCTGTCTCCACGCCTGCCTTGAGCAATTATCGAGCCATGACCGCTTGTCGCATCTGGAGTTGGAACGAATAAACTCAATCTATTTCGCGTATTTAACTCCTCTCCGGAATAACTCGCATCTCCCTCTCTGGCTCGTATAGAACAGCTATTTGCAAGCAAACCTTCGGCTATCCTTATTATTCTAGATTCGCTTTGAGACTCATCGCTTCCTATGTTCATAAACAGTTTAGCCTCATAATCCCCGAGATCATAATCATCTGTATCCCATATTATCTTATATCTAAACTTTCCATTTGTGAAACCATAGCCATAACCATAGCCATAGCCATATTCTGCGCTTTCCAGCTTCTGAATTTTTATATCCCCGCATGGCTGAACCAATGTGCCGTCAGGATTAAATGAACATTCTAAAGAACCAGAAGGACCGGTAATTTCCACTTTGAAACTTGAAATATCAACAAACTCTTCCTCCTCTATTTGCAATTCTACCACATACTCCACATTTTCGCCCTGAACAAATATGTTTCCATTTCCAAGTGTAAAGTTCAAAACATAAGCATTTGCGGGTCCGAGTATGAAAAGAGATGACGCGACAAGAATCACCATAAGTGAAGAAGATATCCAGTTTTTTCGCCTCATTTTTTCCTTACCAAACCCTTTTATACCCTTTTAAATAACAACTTATATATAAAGTTGTATTACCACTTTACACCGATAAAAATTTCCGTCGATAAACCGTTTTTCATTCGGATTTTTTTAAACTCTCGAGAGCTTTAATGAATTTTATCGTCGATAAAATAAATAAGTTAAAAATTTTTTAATTTATTTTTAAGTTAAAAATTTTGTTCTTTTTTGAATTCCCTCGGGATTTTACGATATTTTTTCATTTTTTTGTGGAAACATAGCTTTTTAAAATAAAGTCAACTAAAAAAGTCATGAAAAGAGTGGTGATTTTGGCTTCCCTGATCGTATTAAACTGTTTTTTTGTTGCTGGTTTAGAGAAAGGTATATGTCTGGATGCAGAGGTTGCAAGTATTAATCCCAGCTCAATAACTGTTAATGAGGAGTTTACTGTTGGAATAGTAATTGATAACTGTGGTGAGCAGATTTCCGATGATGTCGTTTTCGAAATAAAAGATATAAGCCCCTATATTTCTGTCAAGGAGCCCTTGGTGCAAAGAATAGGCAGGATAGGTTATGCAAATTCTGATAGGTTCATTAATTATCATTTTAAGTCTTCGGAAGACGCCGTTCCGGGAATTTACTCTTTTAGGTATGAGCTTTCTTATGGCTCCGAAAACTATACAGTGCGAGAAGACGGCAACTTCAGCGTAACGCTTATTGCCGACAAGGCTAAGATAAATCTCGCCTCTGTAAAAACGAACCCCGTTTTGCCCTATTTAGGAGATACAGTTGAACTGACTATCAGGATAGAGAATTATGGGCGAGGTTCGGCAAATTCCCTCAAGGTTTCCGCAGAACATCCGTTTCTTGGAACAAAAGAGGCGTTTCTTGGTACATTAGACTCTGAAGAGGACGCCCCGGCAGTTTTTACTTTTATTACAGATAAAGCAGGAGAATTCGAGTTTCCAATAAAAATATCATATGCAGATGATTATGGAGAAAATATGATAGAAAAAAAAGTGAAAATAACTATACTTGAAAAGGAGATCAATTATCTCTTCATAGTTTCTTCTGCCATTATTATACTCGTGTTTTTACTAATTATTTTTGTTCTTTGGAGAAAAAATAACAAGAAAGATAAGGTAATAAGACAGATCTTGAGCAAAAGAGACGGTGAGAACATCCAGAAAAAGTTAAAATGAACCGAAATTTGAGAGTGGCTTTTATATTAGCTTCTCAGACATTAAAGAGGGGCAATAAGAAGACATCTATTCTGACAATATTTGTTTTAACACTAATATTTGTTAATCTTGTCTTTCTTCCCGCCCTTATCAATGGTATGGGTTCTCTTTTTACTGATGCGGCTATAGATTACTCTTATGGAAATGTGATAATTGAGCCTGTTAAAAACGAGTTGTACATTGATGATGCTGATTCTGTCTTAAAGAAGCTGAATGCTATATCTAATGTCCAGTCTTCTGCAAAAAGACTGAAAAGCGGAGCTACACTTTCACATAAAGACAATTTTGTGTCTGTAAACCTCATAGGTATAGTTCCAGAGGAAGAGGCTAGAACCACGAAGTTCGATGAGGCTATAACTCATGGTGATTTCTTGGGAAAAATTGACAGATCTGAAATAGTATTAGGCAGATTTATAGCTGGAGAAGAAGGAAGTGAAGCATTTGATGATCTTGGGGGAATTGAAGTAGGATCAATGATCACTGCTACCTTCTCTAATGGTGAGAAGAGAAATTACAGACTTAAAGGCATATTCTCAGGAGGGACAGGAATATCAGATACCTTAGCCCTTGTCCATTTTAGAGAGATAGAATCAATCCTTAACCTGACTGGAAAAGACAAAGCCTCTGAGATAATAGTAAAAGCCTTGGGAGAAGAGGAAGACATAAAGAAAAGAATAATCGAAGTAGGAGTTAAAGACAGGGTTTTGACATGGCAAGAAAAAGTTCAGGCCTTGATAGACCAAATAATAACTAGTTTCAACGCTCTGACAATTATCTCTACTTTTGTGAGTGTAGTAATTGCCGTCTTTGTTCTTTTCATAATAATTTACATAAACACTATCAACAAAAGAAAGCAAATAGGCATTCTTAAGGCAATAGGAATAACTCCTCAGTCCATAATTCTCTCATACATTATGATGAGTGTCTTTTATGTTATATCTGGAATGATATTTGGAAGTATAGTATTGTTTGGGGTTATTTTCTATCTGACTCAAAACCCTATGGAATTTGCTACACTTAAACTCGTTCCTGTTGTTGAAATTAAAGTAGTGGTCGAAAGTATAATAAGCCTTTTAGTGTCTTCAATCATTGCTGGATTTATACCTGCATGGCTTGTAACTAAAGAGCCAATACTGAAGGCTATATGGAATAGATAAAATGTTAAATATAATAAACCTGAAAAAAATATACAGTTCGGAGAGTGTACCTATTAAAGCTGTAAATGGAGTAACTTTCGATGTTAAAAAGGGAGAATTTGTGGCTATAATGGGGCCATCTGGTTCTGGAAAATCAACACTTTTACATATTCTTGGACTTCTTGATAAGCAAACTTCAGGAACCTATAAGATAAATACTCTGGAAATATCAAATCTGCCCGAAAGAGAAAAAAGTTATTATCGCCTAACTCAACTTGGATATGTTTTTCAGGAATATGCTTTAATAGATGAGATGACAGTTCTCGGAAACGTCTCTCTTTCCCCTCTTATGCAGGGAAAAAGTAAAAAAGAGGTTGAACATATGGCCAAAATAGCTATAGATGAAGTGGGTCTTGCTGGGAAGTATGATAGATTACAAAGCCAACTTTCAGGAGGAGAAAGGCAAAGAGTAGCCATTGCCAGAGCGATAGTTTCAAAACCACAAATACTTTTTGCAGATGAACCATGTGCTAATCTAGACACAAAAAATTCCGAACAGGTCTTGGAACTTTTCAAATATCTAAACAAAACAAATAATCTTACTATTATAATGGTAACCCACGAGCCCTGGCATATTAAATATGTTTCAAGACTTCTTCAGCTTAGAGATGGTTTATTAGTTAGAGATAAGAAGATGTGATTA
>CAZEOE010000049.1:0-6104 GCA_964513665.1 Candidatus Woesearchaeota archaeon
TGAAGCTGAGAAACAGGCTGATTCTGCTAGATAAGTCTAATAAATTATTTTTTCATAAGACTATTTAGACTCAACATATTAAATTCTTGAATTGGATATATAACATATCCTTCTTCATTTTTAAGAACAAATTCAGCAATGCCAAATTCAACAAGATGTTTGCTACATGGATAACATCTTGGTTTTCTTGAAGTTAAAATTTCTCCATCTTGAACTCTGGCATGATACATTCTCGCTCCAATTAACTCATTTCCATTTCCTCTTCTGACTGAATCAGTAATAGCTTTCATTTCTGCATGAACTGCATATTCTTTACAGGTAGGATCACAGTATTTCGGTTCACAAATATAACCTTGCACAGGGGAATTGAACCCAGAGCCAATTTCCATACCATTTGAACTTACAATGACAACGCCTCTTTTATCTCTTGCACAGGGAGATTTCTCAGCCACTTCTTTTGCAACGTCCATCCATCTTAAAATTTCTTGAAGGGTCTCACCATCAGCTATCCTAGACATATAAAATTCAGATTTCACATATTTATAACCATTATTATGTTTTTGTTTTACACGATGTATATTTATCAATATAGGAAGATTATAAGGATAAAGTTTAATTCCATGTTCAGTTTGCCTTTTCAAGACAGATTAATTTACTATTAATTTTAGTATAACGAAATGTTTATATAATATGAGTTTAGGGCAACTTATGGAGAAAGAGATAAAATATGGCGTAATTTCGGACATTCACAACGACCATAGAATTATAGTTCCAACTGTACAAGTTCTATTGAGAGAAGGAGCTGAAAAATTTTTAGTTAATGGGGATATTGGTGGAAATCAGGGAGACCTAGTAAGAAGTCAAAATTATACAGCCTTCATAATTAATGAAATTGCAAAAACTGGTAAGGAAACTTTTGTTCAACCAGGAAGTCATGAGCCCTTAATTGTTTATGGTCCAGTTATAGATCACTTTACAGCTAAATTTTCACATGTTTACAATACTATAACGACAAGGTATGTAGAGCAAGATGGACACTCCTTAGTTTTTATTCCAGGCTCAGATTTTACTTGTGGAGGAGAATATAATATAGGAAATGATAAAAATCTCCCTTCAGGAAGTTATGTTGAATCCAGAAGAAGATTTCTGCCTTTCGACAATTGGGAGGATTATCAGTTAGCGATGAACCTTGGTGGAGAAAGAGCTTTTCATTATACTAATATTCAAGATTTGAGAAAACTAGTGAAGAATCCAGATAATACTGTTGTGATTTGTCATGTTCCAAGAAAATTTAGCGGGCTAGAGACTTGTGTAGATATGGCTGAGTTTGGAGAAGCAATGGAAGACTTTGATTTGCAGGGGGACAAGGTTAAAAAAAATTCTGTATTTCCATTACAATTTGCTCAGAAAATTGTTGTTGCAGGTTATCCTGTACAGATAAGAAGAGAGAATAGAGGTAATGAAGATATGAAAACTTTATATGAAGAATTAGGAATTAATAAAGCAGTTAGTGGTCACTTTCATGAATCAAGCCATAGGGCAAATGATAGTTATGGAAATCATGTCGAAGAGGGCGAGTATACGAGGGACTTATTTTGGAACTCTGGCCATCTAGACAGGGGCCACACAGGAATATTAACAGTTAAAGGCGGAGAAGTTAGTTATAGGAATATCAAGTTACATTTAAATTAGGCTGACAACTTTATAAATATCTTTTTCCAATTAAAAATATGAAATATGAGGTAGCGACATTTGGAGCAGGTTGTTTTTGGCACGTTCAGCTCGCCTTTTCGAAAATCCAAGGAGTCGTAAAAACAGAAGCTGGATACATGGGAGGAGAAATAAAAAATCCAACATATGAACAGGTTTGTTCCGACAAGACAGGTCATATAGAAGTTGTTCAAGTAACTTATGATCCTGATAAGGTGTCCTATCTAAAGTTGCTTGAAATTTTCTGGAAGAATCACAATCCGACCGAAAGAGACAGGCAAGGACCTGATATTGGTACACAATATCGTTCGGTAATATTTTTTCACACTAATGAACAAAAAAAACAGGCGGAGATGTCAAAAAAAGAAATCCAAAAGTCATTTTCAAAACAAATACAGACTAAAATTTTAAAGGCAGAAGAGTTTTACAAGGCAGAGGAGTACCATCAGGATTATTTAAAAAAACATGGGCGAGATTCATGTTATATTTAATTTAAGGAACGTATATTACTTCTAGTTTGGGCTTGTATGAGCTATCAGCGGAATAAATTTTAGCAATCATCGACACATCGGAATTTATAACATTATCTAAATATTCACTGCTTAAATCTGGCAGAGTAGTAATTCCTAAGTTGGTCCAACCACTAGGATTAATATATTCCTTTCCATTTTTATTCAACTTGAACATGATATCTCTTCCTACGCTAAGATCTCTGAACTTTATTCTTGAACTAGCCTCAACCAATTCAATATCTCCAAAACTACCCATATCTCCAACTTGTACATTTGGGGAGTCAACCAAATCAACACCCACTAAACTAAGTGAACTATGAGGGAAACTACTTGGAGTATAAGCTCCGAGGTCTCTATTTTTAAGCTTAAGAGAGGCGTCAATTATCTTAACATCTTCAGGTAATTTGTCAGTATTAAAAGATAAAGCCATTCTCTTTAGGTTATTAGGTATAATTTTCACATATCCACTTCTATCATTGTCATTGGATACTCTATAATCACTTGAAACTGTATTATAATTTCCTGAATCTTCAGACTTATCAGCTATGCCTGCATATTTGAAAGAATTGTAATCCAGTCCTCTATAATTTAGGGTAAATAGATCTAAGTTTGAAAAAGATAAAGTTGAATCTTTTTTATCTGCAACAAATATCGCAGTACAAGTCCCATCTGAATTTCTCACATCTCCCTCGGAGCAGGCTCTCCCAGTATTTTCAACGCACGAATCCGTGATAAAGTTCATACACGATTCAGAGCACTTTAATTTCCCGGAGATATATTTACCATCAAATAATTTACAACTATTAACCTGTCCAGAATACTGCCCCATGTCTAATCCATCACAAACCTCACTTCCTTCTCTGACTCCATTTCCACAACTTGTTGGCTTTACATTGAATTCGTCTTCAACAAACTCAACATTTCCCGAATTTTCAATCTCAAGCAGGATCTTATAATCACCAGGCTGAATAACTCCCAAAGAATTTCCGATGCCTAAATCTTCAACAGAAATTGTTTCAAATGGCTCCAGATTAATACTATTTTCATATATTTTTCTTTCTTCAACCCAGTTTTCACCAACTTTCTTGAGCAAAGTTATCGTTACATCTCCTACAATCGCCTCATTCTCTTCATTCACGATATAAGTATATTCTGGTACTTTATACTTCACTTTCAAATCATGGTTTAAATTGTCTCCAGAAGTTAAATATTTTTCATACATTGTCAAATACAAATAATACTCCTTTCCATTATTTGGAGGCAAGTTAGACAAATCAGGACTCGTTCTAAAACCGAAGAAGGAATGTCCTCCTGCCAATATCTCTTCAAATCCTGCATTGTTGAGATTGAACAAGAGATGTCCAGGTCTACTCTGGAAAAATTCGATTCCTACTCTGTTTCCCAGCTGTTCTTTAAGATAGGCCCTACTTCCAAGTTCAGTAGGATTGTCTATTGATCCAAAGTTGTCAAAATCCTCTTTCCTCAACAATCCGTTATAATTATTATCTTTTGAAAAAGGAACAATAGACATAAAAGTATTGGGATCGTCAGGAGTGTTTGTATTATATCCTTCAATATCCAATCTTACAGAAGCGTTCAATATCTCGGTGTTTTCTGGTAATTTCGATGTATCAAAGGGGACAAGCAGTCTGTAAATTGAAAATAATTTATCCAAACTATTAGAAGATAAACCTTGTTTTGTAGCATATCTGACACCTGGTGACCTAGTTGATAAAACATTAATATTCTCAGTAGATTTTCTCAAATCATCCCAGTTTATATTGGTATCATTTTCAGGTATAGTCTTATAAGGACCGATAACTTTAAGCTCATCGTCTACAACTCTAAAGGAACCGCTACAAACTCTTCCTCCAAGGAGTTCACCTTTCTCACCACAAATATTAACCACGCAAAGTCCTGTATCAATCTTACAATCTCCAGTGCATGATAATTTTCCAGTCTCATACCCAAGAGACTTACAGGACTCATAATTGAAAGCGGAGCCATCGCATTCCTCAAACGCATCAATTTTTCCATTTCCGCATTCGAGATTCCCAACATAAACAGACTTTTCAGGGTCACTTGTTCCAAGATTCTTGAAGGTTACTCCAGTTGAAGGCGAAGAAAAAGTCGCCCCGGAAACAAGAGCAATATTATTTCCTGTTTTTCCAACTAACCTATTGGGCTCTTTAGCATTAAGGAATCCTTGAGGATAGTTAGTTTCAATAACGATACCATTACACCTACCAATTGGACAATCGTTTCTTCTATGAAGATAATAAGTAAAGTTCGGAGCAGTCACATACCTGTTTTGAGTTTGATCAAACACTGTCGCACCATGATGCAAGTTACTGACTATCTTGAGAACTTTGTTTTTAGAAGAAGGAAGATTGTAGATATCAAGAGAATAGCTTCCTGAATCATCTTTTCCTATAGTTTTTATCTCTTCAGACTCAAGCCATCCAAGATACTCGGCGTCAGCGGGACCTATTCCCATCGAACCTTGGACTCCAGTACCGTCACAATCATCCATTAATGTGAATCCCAAGCGCCCAATAATGCAAGAATAGGGTGGATCTACACATTGAGATGTACGACTGTTATCTATCCATCCTGAAGTATGTTTGACACCAAATGCATGGAGTAATTCATGAGCCACCAAGTCAGGTTGAAAGGTATAATATCCTTTTATGCTCACAAACCGGTATATTTTTTTGATGCCGTCATCTTCTATAGTTCTAGAGCCCCCACCTCCAATCGTTCTATCAGAATCAGTTACAACCAAAACGAAATCATAGTCAGGAAAATACACATCTGGATTTGCTATTTCTATAGCGGACGAAATAGAAGAATCTTGCATGCTATAAGGTCCATAAACATCAACTTGGCTAAAACCTGCTCTTCCAAATGAATTTTTCCTTATTATAGCATCTGAATTAGCAAATATGCTTCTTATCTCACTTTCACTTTTTCCGTATGAGTCTCTGTCAGAGTTAACCATTATAATTGCTATTTTCTTCATGCCGACTGTACTTGTTCTTGGCAAGGTCTCAGTAGAAGCACTTATCCCTCCAGAGCTAGATTCTAAAGAATTAACCTCCGCAGGGTTAATTAGAA
Organism: Candidatus Woesearchaeota archaeon; assembly: GCA_964513665.1. GTDB lineage: Archaea > Nanobdellota > Nanobdellia > Pacearchaeales > GW2011-AR1 > UBA73. The sequence continues at coordinate 5,340 of CAZEOE010000049.1, forward strand.
TATTATTATCAGATTCATCATTAATCATAACTGCTTTACCTTCTATTTTAACTCTATCAAAACTCTCAAGTCCTAATTTAATATCATCATCTTGACCCTCTCTCACATTTATTGTATATCTTTCACCTTTATCATCTACTAATTCGTAAATTTCTTTCTCATACTCTGTCCCTCCATATATGTCTTCTTCAAAATGATAATCTATCGTTCCTTCCACAGTTATCTCTTTTCCATATACTTCCACTAATTCATGTATATTTTCACTGTCAGAGTTAAACTCGACCACTGGAATTTTGTCCCTAATCGATATTTCTCTCAAATTCGAAGTGCTTTCCTTGGTGCTAACAAGACTAATCTGTATAATCAGAATCATTATAACAAAAGCAAAAGTCTTTTTATTATAAACCATTTAACAAAACCTCCTCACCAAAAGTGTAAGAGTTCTTGCTTACACCCGCAGAAACGGCTATAGCTCGTTTGCGTTGGTCTTTATATTCTGTGCAACTTTCGGTATCTTCATTCCATACACATCGGTTTATCCTGCAACTATTCGTTAAACAAGATTCTTCATCAGGATAATTGAAGCAACTTACATCATTACAGCTAAAGCACAAACCAAAAAAGTTTTCAAGTCCTGTGTCTTGGAAATAACACCCTTGAGGTATACTCAAACAATCTTCTCTTGTACATCCTATTCCAGAGCATTCTTCACAAAAACCATAATCGCAATTAGTGTCCTGCGCATCACTATCTCCATCACAATCA
>CAZEOE010000050.1:0-2405 GCA_964513665.1 Candidatus Woesearchaeota archaeon
TACCTCTGCTGGCGCATTGGAATATTTTATAAAAATGTGTGTTGGTTATAAAAAGTAATTTAAGTTTCAATTGGATGGAAAAATTCTATTAAAAATATTATTTTAATCGACGGAAAAATACGGAAAAACAAAAGTATTTTAAATGGATGAACTATCTTTTTTTGACTTGTGATTTCATCATAAAGTTGAATACGTAGATGAAGGGAATAGTAATAGGTTATTTACATTCTGGAAATTTGGATAAGGATACAGAACTCTTTCTTAAGATAGCGGATGCCAGAAAAATAAAGGTAATTTTGCTCGATATTGCGAAAAACCATATTAATGAAGAGATTTCAAAACTTGATGAATGTGATATTATTTATGATGGGAGTGGGGAAGAATTTTCTGTTGAATGGATTAAAAAACTTGAGGATAGGGGAAAGAAAGTTGTAGAATCTTCCAAGGCGATTTCCGACGAGAACAAGTGGAACTTTTATTTAAAATGCGTGAAGCATAAAATACCTATGCCTGAGACTATACTGCTTTCTTCAGATATAGAAACGGCTAAAGAAGAACTTGTAAAATTTGGCAAGTGGCCTGTTGTTTTGAAAAGAGTTGTAGGTACCTGGGGAGAGTTTGTTGAAAGGGCAATGAATATAGATGAAGCTGTAAAGATAATAGATGAATTTGACGCAAAAAGCAAGGTTAAATATAACAAACTAGCTCAGGAATTCGTCGCCTCTTTTAGTTACAGGCTGACATATATAGGGGATGAGATTGTGCAGACTGCTATAAAGGAGAATAACTCCTGGAAGTGCACAGGAGTTTATGCTAAGAGTTTCAAGAAATTTGATGTTGATGACGAGCTTAGAGATATAACAGAGAAAATAATGAAAATGTCTGATGTGAAAGTTGGAGGGATTGATTTATTGAAAAAAGATGGGAAATGGCTTGTTATTGAACTTAATACTATGCCTGCGCTTGATTTCTTTGAAGATGAGCGAGAGATGATTGTCGGAAAAATTATAGATTTTCTTCTAAAGAGCGCTAAATCAGAAACTAAAGTCGCCTAGATCTGTGGGTTTCCTTGTTTTTTGTGGGAATGGTAACGAATCCTCATTTTTTGGAGGTAATAAGTTTTCAAGTGGTAGTGGTATTGTAGGCTCTATTGTATGTTTATTTAATTGTTGAGTCATATATCTTTCTAATGGTGAGATTTCGTGCTTAATTATCAAATGTGGGAGGTTTGAATCCATAGGTATTATTCGTAAACTTTTTTTAAATTTTTCATTTTCCAGCCATATTCGTTCTGCTTCTTCATCTAATTGCCTTAACGCTTCGTAATCAGCTACGGCTCTTCGCAATTTTGCTTCTTCAATGGCTCTCCTAAATTTAGCACCCTCTGCACCTAACACAGATTCTGGAGGTAAATATCCGCCTTTGTCTTGTGGAGATGAGCCCATAGAATATAGAGGGTGATCTAAAGATGTAGTTCTATTTTTATTAAAGATATATCCAGATGGAAAGTTCCCCGAAAGACCAGATGATTTTATGGCTTCTCTAAGTCTGCTCTCTGCAAGTCGTGCTCTAAACTCCCCTCCCTCGTCTCCTAACCAAAGTTTAGGACCTACTGTACTTACAAATGCCCTATAATCTGGATTTTCGCTTAGAAGTTGGTGATTAGTCATATTTCCCTCTCCTCTGTTTATCTTCAGAATATTGGCGGATATCATTTGCTCTTGTTAGCATCCTTCTTTCTTGATCTTCAACATATTGACGGATATCATTTGCTCTTGTTTCGGCTCTTGCGTATTCCATTTCCATATACTCATTATAATCTCTAGCCATATTATTTATTGAAATTTTGAGTATTTAAATATTTCTTTTTTGTTACTTGAAAGGAGTTATTAGTTTATCTTGGAAATTCTTTGCCGTTTATGACTAGAGTGGAGGGTTTTCCTGAGAGGGCTCCCGCATCTATGATTATGTCTGCTTTTGATTTCATATCTTCAGGGATTTCGTTTATTGAGGTTATAGGTGGTTCTCCTGAATAATTCAGGGAGGTTGTTATAAAGGGCTTGCCTGCAAGTATTATGGTTTTTGTGAACTCGTGATCGGGAATTCTTATTCCAAGAGAATCTGTCGGGGAAACGTGGGAAAGAAAAGAAGGATTTTTCTTTTTCAAAATTAAAGTGTAAGGTCCTGGAAGGTATTTGTTAAGATTTATGTCTACAATTAGATTTTCTTTAATCCATTTTACTGAGGGGGCTATGATTGAAAGAGGTTTGTCCTTTTCCCTTTTTTTTATTTCTTTTATTTTTTCTACTGAGGAGATATTTTCTGCGTCACAGCCTATGCCGTAAACAGTGTCTGTGGGATATATGAATATCTTTCCTTCCCTTATACTATGTATTGTTTCTTCT
>CAZEOE010000050.1:2505-6084 GCA_964513665.1 Candidatus Woesearchaeota archaeon
AGTTTCTGTCTAAATGAGACTAAACAGAAAAGTTTATAAATTATAACTGTTATAATTTTTATAAGGATTATAATATGGAGAACACAACGATAGCTGTCACAAGCGACATAAAGGAAAAAATAAAACAATTTGGATCTAAGGGAGAAACTTACTCTGAGATACTTGCAAGAATTATTGAGAACGCGAGAAAAAGACAGCTTCATGATTTATTAATGAACGAAGAAGACACAATCCCTATTGAAGAGGCCATATCTAATTCAAAAAAGAGATGGTAAAAGTAATTATTACAAAAAAGTTAGAAGAGGAAATTAATAAAATATTCAAGAAAGAATCTACTAAGATATTTGAATCTATGCTTGAACTGGAGCAAAACCCATATAAGGGAAAACCTGTTGGTCAAATAGGAGGAACAGTTATAAAAGAAATTAGATATGAAGGGTATCGTTTTTATTTTATTAGTGATGGGTTTAAGATAAAAATGCTTCAAAAAGAAGAACTTAATGATTTATTAATAAAATTTGTCAGAATGTCGGATAAAAAAGATCAGCAGAAAGTTATTGATGAAATTAAACGCATCTTGAAGAACTTGGGAGAAGAAAAGTTTTAGACTTTTTGATTTATATTCTAGACCTTTTTAGAAGGTTTGCGTTTGTTACAACGGTAATTGAAGAGAGAGCCATGGCTATCTCTGCGATAAGAGGATGTAGAAAGCCTGCAACTGCTAGAGGTATGGCTATTGTGTTATACGCGAATGCCCAGAACAGATTTTGCTTGATTTTTCTGAATGTTGCTTTTGAAAGATTAATTGCCTGGACAACACCTGTAAGAGAGCCCTTGACTAAAACTATATCTCCCGCCTCTATCGCTATGTCGCTCCCTGAACCCATTGCGATTCCTACATTTGCCTGTTTCAATGCAGGGGCGTCATTTATTCCATCACCGATAAATGCAACCATGCCTTTGTTTTGAAGTTCCTGTATTTTTCTGGCTTTATCTTCTGGAAAGACATTTGCGATGATTTCACTTATTCCTACTTGAGAGCCTATCGCCCTTGCGGTTGTCTCATTGTCTCCTGTGAGCATTACAGTTTTATAACCTGCCATTGTTAGATAGCTTATTGCTTTTGCAGAGTCTTCCTTTATTGAGTCAGCTACGGCAATTACGCCTAGAACTTTTCTGCCTCCGGAGACTATCATTGTAGTCTTGCCCTGAGACTCGAATTCTTTTATCTTATTATCGAATTCTTTGAAGTTTACTTTCATTTCGTTCATCAAGGCCCTGTTTCCTATTAGAAATTCTTTCCCTAAAATTTTGCCAATAATACCTTTGCCTCTTAATACCTTGAAGCTCGTTACTTTTCTTGGAGATTTTAGATTTGCTTTTGAAACTATAGCCTTTGCTATAGGGTGCTCGCTGAGCGCTTCCAAAGAACCGGCTATCTCAATTAGCTCTTTTTGATTTATTTTTGAATAAATATCCGTGACCTCGGGATGACCTTTGGTTATAGTTCCTGTTTTGTCGAAAGCAACAATTTTTATCTCTCGCATTGTCTGAATGGCTTCACCTTTTCTTATGAGTATTCCTCTTTTGGCCCCCATTCCAGAACTAACCATGAGAGCTGTTGGAGTTGCCAAGCCTAATGCACATGGACAGGCTATGACGAGAACAGAAACAGAAACTGCTATTGCCCTGCTTAAGTCCTGAGTGAAGAACCACCAATTCAGAAAGGTTAATAATGCTAAAACCAAAATCACAGGAACAAAAACGGAGGTGATTTTGTCCGCAAGTTTCTGTATTGGTATTTTTGATCCCTGAGCGTCCTCGACCAATTCTATTATGTGAGAAAGGAAGGTGTCTTTGCCTATTTTTGTTGCCTTGATATATAAAATTCCGTCCTGGTTTATTGTCGCGCCGATTACATTATCTCCCTTGTATTTTTCAGCCGGAAGGCTTTCACCTGTGACCATTGATTCGTCGACACTGCTTTCTCCTTTTACTACTACTCCATCTGTCGGTATTTTCTCTCCAGGTTTGACAACCATTATATCCCCAACTGTTAATTCTTCTATTGGAATTTCTACTTCTTTGTTATTTCTTAAGATTGTGGATTTTTTTGCGCCAAGTTCAAGGAGCTTTCTTATTTCCTGACTGGCTTTTCCTCTTGCTTTGGCCTCTATGTACTTCCCAGTTGTGAAGAAGGCCATTATCATTGAGGCGACTCCTGAATAATCCTGAACGGAGCCTGTGAAAAATAGAAATCCTGTAAGATAAGCTATGATTGTGCCTAAGGCTATTAAGGAGTCCATGTTGAAATAAAGTGTAAATAAACCTCTTAGGCCACCTTTTATTGTGTCTCTTCCGAAAATGAATATTACCGGAAAACCTAATGCTAAAGTTATGATTATTGAATAAGGCATGGGTATTAGTGAAAACATGAAAAGCCTTTCTGAGAGCATTAAAAATGTAATAGGGATGACGAAAATCCAGGACCATAATAACTTTTTTCTCCAGCCTGATACTTCTGAGTCTTCTGCAATTTCAGATCCGTGTTTATGGTTCATCATTCTATCTTTATGAGCTTATATCCTGCCCTTGCAACTGCTTTCTTTAGATCGTCTTCGGAAATGGAATCTTCTGCTTCTACAGTTCCTTTTTTGAGCATTAAACTGACTGAGACATTTTTTACTCCTGGGATCTTACTTATGCTTCTCTCTATGTTTGATGCGCAGGATGCGCAATGCATTCCTTCTATTATTAGCTTTAGTTTTTTCATCTCTTTCCTCCTTTGTTTTGAATCATCTTAATTAGATAAACTGCGATCAAGATAAGGATTAATAGAAAAACTAGAGAGGTTAGCAGACCTAATACCTGATATATTGGATTGTAACTATACATCATGCCCCACATCCTATAACTGCCTAAACCCATCATACTAAATCCAGAGAGAGATATTACAATTACGAGCAAGATTATTATGATTGCTAAATTATTATCTTTCTGCATTTTATTTTTTTCCTCCCTTGGTTCCTTTTAATATATGTACACAGTATTGAGACATGTGCCCTTCTATTATATCCATTAGGGGCTGAATACTTTGCTCGTTTAATTTGTAGTACCTAAACTTCCCATCTATTTCTGATGTGACAAAACCACATTGCTTTAACCTTGAAAGATCATGTGAAATAGAAGTCTGATCCATTTTTAGCTCTTCTATTAGCTGGGAAACGTTTTTCTTTCCTTTTCTTAATAGGTTTATAATTTTTAGCCTTGGTTCTGAGACAAGTGTTCCAAAGAAAACCTTGTATGCCCCATATAGGTCTTCCTCTGAAAAACCCTCAGAGTGGCAGGATTTTAATATGTTTTTGTTCATCATATGATAACTAGATACATATGTATATATAAATGTTTCTATTTTGCTTTACGGAAGATTTATAAGTGGTTTTTGTCTTTATTTATCGTGGTGAAGATAAGTAGTTTTGTGTTTGTTCTGTGTGTTGCGCTTTTAGTTATTCTTCAGATAAGCAGTGTCTTTGCTGAGAATGGTTCTGGAAGAAGTGAGGGAAATGAGTCTGATGATGA
>CAZEOE010000051.1:0-3101 GCA_964513665.1 Candidatus Woesearchaeota archaeon
TGAACGCATAGTTCAACTCCGTAACGTTATACCACTGCGGCGTGGTGTTACCGCTCGTGATGTTGAACGCGGTGATATTATACGTCCCCGTCGTGTTGAAACTAATACTCGACCCCGTAGCATTACACAAATACTGGCTCGTGTTCGTACCAGTAGCGTTGATACAGAACCCGTTGATATTCACATCCGTTACGAGATCTTTGATAGTAATGGTGAGAACCTGATCAACACCAGCTGCCAGAGGTCCACCTGTTCCGTACTGCGTGTAATTCCAGATACGGAACGGCCCGAAGTAGGATATACCGCTCGACGCGAGACGATTGTGGAGGCCGACGATTCCTAAAACGTTTCTATCTATTGTGGAGTTTATGAGATTCACGCCGTTATAGAGCGCGATTGCCGTCGTTGAGCCGGAACCAGCGTACCCGTTCGTGAAGCACACCGTCACGTTGTACCAAACGTCCTCAAACCACGGCCCAACAGTCTTATATGCTGTACTGTTAATTATTGAAAGATTATTGGAGCTTGCCGCGCCGTTCCGATTAAAGATACCAGTCGGCCAAGCGTTCAATAAAACCCCGGATTCTGTGTTACTACCCGGTGCTTGCGTGTCGTACTGACCCCACGCCATACAATGCGGCTGCGCATACTCCGCACTCGTGAAATTCGAGCTACTGAGGACATTATCCAGATTCACGTTTGCGCTACTATTCACCTGAATACTCTTCGACCCCCCAGGATACGGATTCATCGTACTATACGCCGCGACACTCAGCGTCCCCCAAGAAGCCGCCATATCGCCACCGTTCATATCGTCGTAAAAGAAATAATCAGCCGGGTTCGTACTCGGCGGAGCCGCGAACACCACCGGGAAGAGCAACAACACCAACAACCAAACAAACCTCTTCATTGGCCATACCCCAAGGATGAACGAGCCTTTACGAACACGCCAGCTGCGATCACGAGCACGACGAAGAGCGCGTACATGCCGAAGTGAGAGAAGAGCAGGGTGCTCCAGGGCATTTGTGCGCTGACGCCGCTGAATGTTGAGCCGCTGATGAGGTTGTTGAACGAGTCTTGGAACGCGCTACCGACGATAACGAGGAGCATGGTTACGCCGAGGCTTGCCCAGAAGAAGAGCGGGTGTATGTTGTTGAAGAACGCGAGGAGCATGCTCACGATGGGCATGGCGAGGAACATCATGATGATGAAGAAGTCAAGCACCCAACCAATGTCGCTGTCAACGCCAGAGCTGATGTTCGTCGCTGCAGAAGGCAGGTTGGGACTCGCTTGTATCCCGTCGTTGAACCCGTTGATGAACAACACCCCGATATAACACAAGATCCCAATCGTGAATATCGTCACGAGGATGCCGAAACCGTCCATGATATTACCAGCTCGGTTCACAGTCGCAACCCCCGCTTCAACCGGACGAACGGGTCAACCGGTGATCGTTGCTCTCGCTTCTCAATCTCCACGAGACAACGCCACAACGGGAGTTCTATCTGGTGTCTCGCGTAGTACTCTTTCTGATACGCTTTCGCCATCTCACGACGAGGCGCCGGGACGCGAACGAGCACCCCACGATTACTGCTCACTGATCGTCACCTCGTCGCTTCCCCATCGCTTCCATCACCCAATCGTACATCCCACGAAGGAACAACCCGATGATATACAGCGCGTAGATGATCATCACGCCAATCGTCCCGTAGGTCATGATGCTCAACCCGATACCAATAACCGGGGCTTCCAAGTACGTCGCGCTATTCTGACTAATGAGGAGCAGCGCATACATCAAGAGGTTAGCGAAGAGGATGCTCACGAAGAACAAGAACAAGCTGATCTTGCTACCGAACGTCCCATCCTCATCCTCGCCAGATCGTAGCGCGAACGCCATATACGCGAATAGCGCGCTGATAAAACCAAGACCTCCGACGATGGCTAGTTCGGCGCTCATTGGTTCACCAAGATGTTCGTTGCTTGTTCAAGGAACTGCGGCTGCCCGCTCGTCGCTTCCGTGATGTTCTGCACCACACGGTAGTAGTCAATACACGCTTGTTGACTAGCACTCAGACTTTCCTGCGCGCTCTCCTTCATATAGATGATACCGAGGATGAAGATCACCGCGAGCACGAAGATACCGAGGATGATGGCCCCGAGCAGAAGCATTTCTTTGAACCGGTTCTTCGTCAGGCTGTTGATGTCCTTAATCTCGTTGATGAGGAACTGTCGGTTGTCTTGGCTGATAACGTGCAGCTTCGCGCCATCACGATCATACTCAATCGTCATCGGGTGGAACTCACCCTCGTTCGTCTCGTAGAACAAGATGCCTCGCCTGATGAGGCGGCTAATATCCCTCGTCCGCCACTCCTCGTCGGTGAACTTCAAAATCTTATTCGTCTGTTTCTCAGCAATGAACTTCGTCCAGAACTTCCCCGGCACGCTGCTGGTTTTCTCGCGGAGCTTCTTGAACTGGATGATCCAGAACCCGTCGCGGTTGCGAACACGGAACCGATCCTTAATCCAAACAACATCATCAGGCGAGTTGCCGGTTTGTCGCGCTATCATCGTCGTGTTCTTATACGTCTTGTTGTTCAGGACGATGGCCATGATCGTCGTGAACAAGATGAGGGTGAACAACCCGCCAATAAACGCTATGAAAATATTCATTGTCAACCACCGCCTCTTGCTTTCTTAAAAGGATTCAACAGCCAGTTGCTTTGTTGCTGCCCCTGCGTGAAGTGCTGCTGCGTGTTCTGCTCAACGTGCTGCGTCGTGAAGTTACGGCTCTCGTGACCCTTCACCGCGCGCTTCACCTGACTGAACACCAGCGCTTTCACCAGGTTCATCACCAATCGCATATCACCAGTGTGGAGTTTGAAACGACCTTGATTATACACGAGATCGCCAGCCAGCCCGTACAGGTACTGGGCGATTAACTCGTTCGCTTCTTCGTCGCTGATATTGCTCAACCCGACGAACTGATTAATCACACCCTCAATGCTCGTGAGGATGAACTCAATGCCCTCCTGGTTCATCTTCGCCTCAACACCGGGGATTGGCAGGTACTTGACCTCGCCGTTCACGACGTTGATCGTGAC
>CAZEOE010000051.1:3201-6030 GCA_964513665.1 Candidatus Woesearchaeota archaeon
CGGAACCCAACTACACGAACGAGGTAGCCGCCGTTCTGCTTTCGGTGTACTTTCACACGACGGCGCGTACCGTCAACCACTCGCCTTGTATACGTCCATTTCATCTTTGTTCACCTCGCCAGTATTGGCCTCGTCTCGAAGCCACTCAACGGCCCTGTCGGTCGTTTACCCTTAATACCAAACAGGAAAGCATTGAAGCTAGGAGCATACTTAAACTTCCGACCACGACCACGACCCTCAACACCACGACCACGACCAGCACCAAACAACGGCGGAATACCGGGCATACCAGGAACAAAAGGCGGTGGTGGCAAGCCAACACCAGGACTAGGACCAGCAATACCACCAGTATCAAAGATAGACCGTTGCTCAGTGATTACCGTCGGTACACGATCCTGCGATGTACGACTTATCACACTAGACCGAGAACCACCAAGTAAACCAACATCAACCAATGGCGATGTCCGGTACGATGGTCCTTCAACTGACAACGAAGAAGTAGAACCGAGAATACTCGAGGATTGCTTAGAACTAAACGCCGAACGACCATACGTGTTCAACGCCAATACTGGAACCGAACGCAACGATGAAACCTGCGGAGCTGCAACGTCAGGATAGAACTGCACCTTTGGAGAACGACGAGCGTACCGACGAACACTAATCTCAGAAGGTCGCGGTTGGAACGATACCAGCTCACCACGACGACCCAACCCACCACTAAAACCAAACTGTTCAGACGACAAGAAACCACGATCTTGTAACCGACGAACAGCACGAGACTCAATAGGACGAGCCGGACGAATAACCTCACCACTCAACAACTTATCACTACCGACCAATGTTGAGAACTCAAAAGCCTCAGACCGAGAACCAAGACCCGTCGGCTGCACACGACCAGGACCACGACCACGAATCACCGGTTGTCGTCGAAGCTTGAAAATATCATACCCAAAACCAGTCTCCACATTAGCCCGCGCCGAAGCGCCACTCACGCGAACACGCAATCCTCTATTGGTGGTTTCCGGCTTGAAGCGAATACCGAACGTCTTGTACAACTCAGCATACTCTCTCGTCGAGGAACTAATCTTTGTCACTGGGAACGCTTCGTTAGGCAACACACCACGGTATTGACGGAACAAGCTCACAGCGCCACGCTTATCGACGAAGGCAGTCTCTTTACCATACACGTAACCATACTGCTCACTCACCGGTATACGATATGGTTTGCCCTTGAAAGAGAACTCTGAGAAAGAAACCTCTTGCTTCACGTTGTAACCAGCCAGCGGGCGGCCAGTGTTCCTACTGTACGCCCTACCACCACGAGCAACACCAAGCACATCAGTCGTGACCTGCCGAGGAACGCCAAACTCCGTCACATCAAACGTTGCTTTCGCTCGACTAACACTGGCGAACGTCGTCGGTCGAATGTTCGTTTCTGTACTAATGAACTTCGGCACCGGATCAGAGGATGGATTTATCCTCTCGAAACGAGCGAACGCTATATCACTCCTCGTCGCTGCCGAGTATCCCTTACCAAAACCAATAGCCCCAGGAATAATCTTCGGCGCTTCACGACCAAGAACCTGCGGGTCAGTCGTTGCCACACCATACACGCCAAAAGCACCAAGACCATACGTTATCGCCTTGTCGCTATAACGGGCCGCTGTTGGTGCTCCAAAGCGCGTCAGTTTCTGAGGAATTAAACCAACAGCAGAGCCAGCCATCTTGCCACCGATACCAAAGACAAAAACCTCGCCAAGCGCACGATCAGGCTCACGTTCTAGTTTATTACCAAGACCAAATGAAAAACTAGCAAAATAACGTAACCCAGTACCAACAACCGGCGTTTCAAAAATCTTTTTATCTAACGGTGATGGATTCTCAAAAGACTTCAACGCCGTGTACTTCAAGTAACTACCCGCCTTACTTATTGGTTCAGCGAGTACCGACGGTTTCCAACGAATCTTATATCCCTTCTGTCCTGGTTGAGCCTGTTGTTGAGCAGCGGTCGTTGGAACTGGTTTCGCGTATACAGCACTTAATGGTATCGACGAGTAAGAAGAAGTAGCCCCGTCTCTCGTCACAAACAACCGCTGAGAACCAAGATCAACACTCTCTCCTTTCACCACACCAACAACCTTACCCTCCTGATATGGCGACGCCACAGGTTGAAACACGCCACCTTCAAGACCACGAACGTACTCACCAGCAGTCTTTGGTTTAGCACCACGAACAACAGTGACTTGTTCACCACGAGCACCAGCGTACACGCCGGTTGGTGATTGTGGGTTTCTCGAATAGAACTGGTCGATCTCACGCTGCTCTTTTTGACTCAACGCGTTATAACTCTCACGAGAGTAACCACCAGCAAGCGCCGGACTATCAATCACACGACCAGAACTAGACCGAGAACCAGGCGCGTAAGTTGGTGATGCTGTTGGAGTACCAGGTCTTGAGCGTTCATATTGCGAACGCTGACCAGCCGGTAATGGCTTACCAGGCCTGTTTGCTGCTACCGTCACCACGCTGGGTATACCTACGGTATACGCTAGTATATAAACCTCTCGCTTCATAGTAAAGAACCGGTTTAACGACGCGAAAAGCGTCGGAGGTAGAACCATATGAAGAACCAACTGATGAGCCGCCGCGGTCAGGCCGCAGGCGGATGGGCGAGCTTCGGTGTCGCCCTAGCGATCAGCGTCGTGTCGTTCGTGGTCCTCGCGATCATGCTCGGCGCGCTGCAGACGAGCCAGACAGCGAACAGCCTCCCGTACAACATCAGCGGAAACGGACTCACGTTCCTCAGCAACGTGACCGGCCAGCTCGGTA
>CAZEOE010000052.1:0-6027 GCA_964513665.1 Candidatus Woesearchaeota archaeon
GGTACAAGTGCTACAGAGGCAACGCTTCAGACAACTACCGCTTAAGAAGAGGTGAAAAAAAGTTTTTTTCTTTTTATTTTTTTATTATTTTTCTTTTATTACTTAATTTATATTTTATAGTTTAACATTGACCTGTTCTTTAAAATCAAAATAATTAAATCAAAAGTGAAGGCATATCAATAATATTAACAACATCCCAGCAAAAACAACTTTCAAAATCTTTTTAAAACCAATTTCCATGAAGAATCATGCGAAAGATACAGACTGAACAGGAAAGAGAAAGGAAAAAGAAAAGAAACAATCTCCTTCTAGGAATATTTATATTAGTCATCTTAATTGGAAGTACTCTGGGATACGCGATAATCTACGCTGGGGGATTCTCAGATACTCCTAGCCAAAATACCCAAAACCCAGAAAACCTTGGATATTGGTCAGGAGAATACAACGGACAAACTGTCTATTTCCTCAATTCTCCGGAAAATATAGGAAATATCTCAGTAGAAACAGACAAAGCAATATCTGATTATTCAGGAAAAATAGTATATGTGGACTCAGAAAATCCAACAATAATAAATTACCTTAGCTCTACCTTAGGATTATTCACCCAAAAAATTCAGGAAGCTTGTCTTGGCTCATGTGAAAGAAATATACCTGAAAAAACATGTGAAGAAAATATGATAATATGGAAAGACTCAGGAGAAAATAAGGTTTATCAGGAAAAAAATTGTGTATTTATCGAGGGTGATCTGACAACAGTTGATGCGTTTCTTTTAAAGATATTCGGTTTCACACAATCATCCTGACATAATATTTAAAACCCCTAAATTCCAAGTTCTAAAATGGCAGAAAAGAAAAAACAGCTAAAAGAAAAAAAGAAAAACACAGAAAATCAGGAAGAAATTAAGGCTGAAAATAAAGAAACAGAAAGCAATTTTACAAAAGAAAAAGAAAACTCTCAAATCTACTGGACAATAGGAATAATGATTTCTCTAATCCTTGTATTCCTCATATCCTACTATATATTCCACAGCCTCAGAAATTTTGAATATGAAGATATAAAGTTCAGCAAAGAAAAATTCGGTGAATTAGATGTATATAGACATTCATACCTCATAAAAAACCTCAATGGAGAGGACAAGGTCTTTACTCTATATCTAAGATTAGATCCTCGTGAAAATAAAGTCCCTGTTGAAGAAGAAATAGAGTTCAGACTTGGAAACAAAGCATACATAAGCGTCAATTCCACAGGACTATTAGGGTGCCCATATAGCGCACCAGCTATAGGCAGTCTCAGCTCATTTCTTGCAGGCAATGGCTTTGAAGTCAACAGCGCAGTTCCAGATGAACAGGAAGCAAGGGAAATAGGCGTGCCCTTCGCAGACTGCAGTTTCACCCAAAACAGAAATGTGATAATAATAGAATCAGGAGAATCTACAGAAATAACAAAAACCACAGACTACTGCTATAATATAAAAGTAAACAACTGTGAAATCTTAGATGCAATAGAAAAATTCGAAGTTCAATCTATAATAGATGCGCGAGCAAGAAACAATCCATCTTCCTAAAAAGGCCTACAAACACTCTAAACACCAATCTCTAAATAGAAAACCAAATACACGAAATACCTTAATATCGACGCACTATTCCGTCTTTACGCCTTAGCTGATGAATTAAAAACTTAAAGTCAGAATATATAGGCATCTCATTAATTTTAAACAATCTCACATTTACAAACCATAGCGCCACAACTATCACAGTACTTCCGAAATACCAAAAAAACTTATGTGCCTCATCAAAATATTCAAATCCAAATGAATAAAGCAACATAAAAGATGATATCCTTATTATGTTAAAAAACAAGAAAGAAAACATAAGAAACACCAAACTATTTACTCTTTTCCTATCTCTCATTGGAGTCGTAAGATTCAAAATAAGAAGCAAAAGATAAGCAGAATAGGCTATACATGCAGGAATAATAGAAAAATAAACTCCTTTATATAACAATACGCTCTTTGCTATCACCTCAGACCCTCTATCGAACATATAAGCAATAAAAAAGACAGGATAAACAGTCAAAAAAAGCACTAATCCCTCAAAAAGATACATGCCTAATAAAGAGAAAAAAAGCAAAATCAAATACCTAAAAGACAAATCCAAAACCGCGCGTCTAAAAGTCATAAAAAACACATATAAAGATAATTAAAAAACCTTACCTTCTTGATATTCTTATCGCAACTACTATGATAAGTATTATCAAAATCAAGTTTACAGCAGCTATGATCCATATGTAAGGGCTTCCACCAAAGCTGAATGAGGAACCAGAAGCCTTTTCAGGTAACTCAATCGAAACTTCTCTTGTCTCAGACTTGTCATCGGAAGTAACCTCTATAACAAAAGACTGCTCCCCAAAACTATCATCCTTAACATTCATAGATATCTCAACTTCTTCACTCTCTCCAGGAGCCAAGTCAAGTATTCTCTTAGATATAGAATTCAATCCAGCCCAGGACTCATATCCTGATGCGCCAACAATAAACGAAGATCTTGTAGATTTCAAGTTTGTTACTGTAGCGACAACAACTGCTTCTCCACCTGCAGTAACCTCTCCTGATTCAAGTCCTGCTGATATAGACGCAATCCTTCCAGATGTTCCTGTTCCCCCATTTCCCCCAGGAGTTACGGCGCATCCCAATACTTTCAATGGAACAATCTTATCCTCATCAGAAGAGTCGTCGTAATCGCCATCATCATAACCATACTCAGATGACAACCTTAAAGAGTAAGTCTTATCCGCAACACCTTGAGGTATGTTAAATGTAAAGGACACTTCTTCACTGTCTCCCTGATCAAGATCATTTCTAATTTCAAAAAACTGATCAATCTTAAGTTCCTGACTAATCAAATTAACTCTCACTTGATCCTGATCCTCATCGCCTATATTGAAAACTTCTGTAGTTAAAGTAACTGAATCGCCACATGTAGCTTCAGTAGGATTAAACACTACATCCTCAAATGCAATAAACTTACCGTCATCGTCTTCTCTCTCTATTTCTATTTCCTGATAAGTATCCTGACTTAAGTCCGAGGAAGTCTCTGTACATTCATTACTTTCCCCAAAATCATCACTATAAGCCTTAACAACTAATTTATACCTTCCCTCTTCCATATCTGCAGGAACTCTGAATCTAAATGTCACAGTCTCTTCATCATCATCATTCAAATTTCCAACATCAGCTTCTTCCTCATCAGAATTCTCAAAGTCCAAGTCAGAAATCATATTGTCTCCACTTGAATCATACAATCCAAGCTCTATAAAAACATCATCAACATCATCATTATCAGTATTCCTTACTTCAACTTCAATCTCAACATCATCAAGCAACTTCCAGGCATCATCATCGCCCTCTCCCTCATTGTTTATATCTACATTTCTTATATCTAATTTTCCTCCCTTCTCACCAGCAGAACAAAATGTTCCAGTAGCAGTCAAAGTCAAACTCGTCTGATCATTCCCTGATTGAGCTCTTACAACTATAGATTTTCCTCCAAAACCAACGTCCCCAAGATTAACAGGTGTAACAGTAATCTGTTTCTTCTGACCAGCACTTAAGCTGAATCCATTTTCAGAAAACTGAACATCAAAGTCTCCAGAGACTTTAGAAAGCTGAACATTCGCCAAGGCAACCGATCCTTTATTCTCGACCTCTACAACTCCATTTCTTGAAGTGGTCATAGAAGTTACCTGAACAAGAGAAATAGGATTTGCAGGATCAACCTTAATAGATATAGCTAGAGGATTAATAACTGGATTAGACCCAGAGATATTATAAGTACCGGAAAATCCAATTTGCGCAGTGTAAGTTCCCGGAGCTACACTTGCAGGAACACTCAAAACAACGCTCTTTGAAACCTCTGAATTAGGTAATAGTGTAAATGTCTCCGTGTTTCCAGACCAAGATGAGCCTGAAATAAATGACGTAGGAAGAACCAATCGCGCATTATCAAACTGTCCGCTAAAATCAGTTGCTTTAACATTAAAAGTAATAGTAGCCTGTGAACCCTGCCTAACAGTCTGAGTAGCGCCCTGAACATTTACAAATTCAACAGTGGCTCCTGCAAAAGCTAAAAGAAGCACAAACGCAAAGAGTGCGCAAACAGCAAATCTCAATCCATTTTTTTCCGATTTCATTTTGTTGTAATTTTACAGTTACATATAGGTATTTAAACTTTTCTATTCTGGAGTGAATAAGTCAAATATCACTTACCCAAAACAAAACATGTTCCTTTCCCCGACGTAAAAAGGCAGAGCAACAAAGTTTAAATAAACTTCTATACTCTAGAAAGAGAGGAATCCATGGCTGTAAGATATCGCGAAAATGTTATAGGTGCTTGGGCTTTCTTGATAGGTATTTTGCTAGCGGTTTCGTTCGGAATATTTGCCGGAAGCAAAACAAATCCTCTTCTTCTCGGTGTCTTGGCTCTTTTAGGTCTTGTAGTAGGATATTTCGTAGCAGAAAAAGAAGTGCAAACATTTCTAATAGCCTCAGTCTCATTAGTGTTAGTCAGCTCTGCAGGTATGCAAGGCCTTGTGCTTGATGCTGCGATCAGAGGAGTAGAAATAGGAAAAATAGTTTCTTCGATCCTTGGAGCCCTCCTAGTCTTATTTGTCCCTGCAACAATAGTAGTCGCCCTAAAAACAGTATTCGCCATAGCAAAATATAAAGAATAACCTCCAAAAGTCAAACACATTCAGCTAATATATTAGCTTCCTTCGGGTTTATCTATAAAGAAGCTGTAGGACAGTGATAACAAAATTAATTTTACAACTAAAAACTTCTATCCAAAAAGCTCACACTAAAATCAAGCACCAATAAAGTCTGGCTTAGGCTTAGCTTCCTGAACAGGTCTATGAATATGAGCAAATTCAGGCGTAGCAATAATGACGTTCTCCCCAAAACCTGCAATAGCTCCCTGCAAAGCATCAACAGTCTTCTTTATCTTAGAAACTGCTCTCTTCAACTCAACTATATCTTTAGACCTCAAAGGCTTTATATCTATAACAGCAATAGTATATCCCTCTCTAAGAGAATTAAGAATCTCATCTAAATTCTCAAAACTCTTAAGAACAAATGGCTTCACAATGACCTTTTTCTCCTTAGGCTTAGCAGATTCAACATCTATCTCTATATATTCATTTTCAGACTCTTTTCCCATCAGCCTCTTAAAATTGAATGCCATAAAAGACAATACAAAGCAACACTATATAAATATTATTATTGTATATAAAATATCTGGCTAATTTTTCTGTGAGTGGTTTAACTCCTTCCTAAGAGAGGCAGAATTCTTCTCCATTATTTTTTCCTGATCCTCTATAGCTTTTAGCCTCATTTCAGCAAGTTTTTTCTTCTCTTCTAAGTCAGCGCGCGCTTTATCTTTAGTTGAAGCAAACATGATCCCTGCAGAAATCCTAAAAATTTCCTCGGAATTATTAATCTCCTCAAGTGCGTTGTTTATCTCCCCAAGTTCAGACTCCACAGCCTGTCTCTGATAAAGAAAATTCTGAAGATGTTGCTCAAGAATCTGTAACTCTTCTATTTTTCCAGTTGCATCAGAATCAGCCATCTAACTATACCGCCTTAAGCTTAACAACTTTCAATCTAGGCTTATAAAAAATTCTAGACCCGCAATGCGGACAAACAAATCTTTTCTCAAGAACCTTACTGGTTATTGGTTTTTCACAATCAAAACATTTATACTGAGCCATAGAGCTCCTAGAAAAACATGTTTTTTAAATTTATTGATTTTGGAATTTCACAAGAACAAAGTTTATATATTACTGTATGAAGTAAGATGAAGTAAGATGAGAGAAAAAGAGGTGCTCGAAGAAAAGACTCTTCAGACAGAAGAGACTGGTGATGAGGACGTTGAAGTCGAAAAACTTTTCGATGGACTTTCCTCTGTATCAGACGAATAAAAATTTTATTTGTTTATTTTTCTTTTTAATATAAAATAGTCTTCAATCCGCCC
>CAZEOE010000053.1:0-5933 GCA_964513665.1 Candidatus Woesearchaeota archaeon
ATTACGGAAATGTCGGAGAGGAATTGGTTTCAAGAGATAAGGCGTTTAGAGTGAGGGGTGCTGTGATGAATAAGGAGTATTCTTTCCCTATTTTACCTGATAAGTTGGCAGTTGTGGATAAAACAGGAGTTAGTGATTTTGCTTTGCGCGCAGGTTTGGAATTGGATAACAATATTCTTTCTAACAGACCTAATACTCTTATAAGCACAAGATTTTATTCTTCTGAGAGCAGTTACAAGCCAAGACTTGAAGTAACTTACTTTCCCTGATTTCTTGTAAATGTTTATATAGTTATTTTTCATGTTTGTTGCAGTTAAGATGGAAGTTAAAAGAGGTGAATTTTTTGCTTTGAAGATTTTAGTGGTTGTTTTTATTTTAGCTTTTGTTGGATTTGTCGCTTTTTCTAGTGGTGCGATTGATGTTCTAGATGAGAATGTTTTGAGAGGGGAAGTTTTGGCGGACTCTCCAGAAGATGGGTTTGAGGGTGAAGAGTTTATGGAGGAAGGTTCTGATTTTGAAAGAGAAGATTATGCTCCTGGGATTTTAGTTGAGTTGCCTGAGAAACCTGCCGTGAGTGTTGTTAATTCTTTAGGTTATAAGCTGAAGAAAGCTAATTATGACAGAAGGATGAAAAATGAGTTGAAAGCTGTTCCTATTGAGGAGAGGAATGTAAAATATAAGGAATTTTTTACAAGAGAAGACATACGCGAATCTTTTAGGAGACAGGAGCTTAGAGTTGAGAAACAGCAGGATGATTTTATTAAAAAAGTAAACTCTAGAAGGAGTGAGGCTATTGGTCCTGAGGGTTTGAGATTTTCTCCAGAAGAATCTTTGAGGGTTGAGAAGATTGCAAAAGTCACAGGAAATACTTTGTATTTTCCAGATCTTGAATATACTGAGGAAAATATTAAACTGATGGAGGATTTAGGAGCCAAAGTTGAGCCTAATAAAATTTATACCGTTTTGCTTGATGAGAGCGTTCCTATGATTGGGGCTCCTGAGGCTTGGGCTTTGACTGATCAGAATGGGATTTCTCTTGATGGGACTGGAACTGTAATTGCAATTTTAGATACGGGAGTTGATTATACTCATCCTGATTTGGGAGGTTGTTTTGGGGAAGGATGTAAAGTAATTGGGGGTATTGATTTCGTTCAAGCTGATGAGGACCCTATTGATGACCATGGTCATGGGACTCATGTTGCGGCGACTGCTGCTGGGGTGAATGAGAAATATATGGGCGTTGCACCTGGAGCTAATATTGTAGCTTACAAAGTTCTTGATTCTTCTGGTTCTGGTTATTCTGATGATATCGCGAGAGCTATTGAAGCGTCAATGTGTGCTTTTACTTACGATTTTATTCAGGGTTGTCAGGGAGATTATTCTACTCGTGTGGATGTAATAAGTATGAGTTTAGGTGGTGATGGACATCCTGATGATTTTTTGTCTCAGATGGTTGATTTGGCTTCTCAGGCTGGAGTAGTTTCTTCTATAGCGGCTGGGAATTCTGGCCCTAGTAAGCTGACTATTGGATCTCCTGGAACTGCCAGAACAGCTATAACTGTAGCCGCTGCTTGTAAAGAATCGCAAGATTGTGTTATTGCAGGTTTTTCTTCTAGGGGTCCATCATATGATTTGAGTGGAGTAGATGTAAGGAAGCCAGATATATCTGCGCCAGGATATCTTATATGTGCTGCTCAGTTTTCTGATTGGTTAAATGAGAGAATGTGCTCTTCATCTGACACACAACATATAGCTATATCTGGAACAAGTATGGCTACACCTCATGTTTCTGGAGTGTTAGCTATACTGAGACAATTAGCTCCTGAACTAACTGTAGCCGAACTCAAGGAAGTTGTTAAATCTACTGCGACCGATTTAGGGGAAGATTATGATACACAGGGATCTGGTTTGATTAATGTTGAAGAAGCGTTGCGATTTATTTCTCCAGACGTTTTTTCAAATGTGACGAAATTTTTGTCTTTGACTCCTCTCTTGAATTATAAAGTTTTTTCGCCTGCCAGTAGGTATAGGGACGAGTATATTGATGTAGCTGTTAAGAATTTGTTTAATTCTTCTATTTTGATCGAGGCCTTTGTTGAATCTCCTGAAGGTGTTTTTGTTAATTTATCCGAGAACTCGTTTTTTTTGGCTCCTGGAGAAGAGAGGAAAGTAAGGATTTTTTATACTGTAGACTTTGATAATCTTAATTTGAAGAATGGAGAGATTGTCGTACGTTTCAGAGGTGGAGATGTCCTAAGGAGTTACTTTTTGAAATTTAAAGTAGAGTCTGTTTTTGAAGTTGATGACGATGTTGATTTTTATTTTCAGAATGGAGCGGATGTGCAGGAAATTCAAGGAGAATTGATTTTGGAAAACAAGAGAGTGGATGTTTCTCAGACTGCTTATTTTGTCTTTAATTCGAGCAGACATGAAGGATATTATTTTGATATCCCTTCAGAAGTTATTGTTCCTCCAAATTCTTCTATTACAGTGCCTGTCACTCTACGTGTTTTTAACTTTTCTCAGATTAATGAGGGAGTTATCTCTCATCTTGTCGAGGTTCATTCTGAGAGGGGGTCGGTTGAATTTACTAAGAAGCTTAGAATTTTTAAAGTTCCAACTTTACTTATTAAAACTTCTGAACCTGAGTTTTTTGGCAAACGTTTTTATGTTCGATTTATTCCTCACGACAAGCAACCCAGTGTTGCTGTGCCATATAGAACGTCTGGAAATTTATTTAGATTTAATGGGCTGGGCGAAGCTAAATTTCTTATGTTTTCCGGGTATGCAGGTTTTGGGGCTGTGAATAGGAAACAGAGTTTCGATATATTTATCGTTGGTCATTTAGAGGACGATCTTTTTCTGAATAGGGATGTCTTTCTTAGACAGAATGTTGACTTTTCTGAAAAATATGTAAATTCTGTTGAAATTAATAAGTCTACAATTACAAAAACGATAGGCTTTAACCATTCTCAATTTGCTGAGTTAAGAAAAATAGGTCGCTTTATGCCGGATGTACATATATATGGAGAATCTAGTTATGGTAGAGAAATACTTGTCGATACTTTGATAGGTTTTTATGGATATTCAAATATGCCTCAGGTAATATACAATTTTGAGGACTTTGGACATCCGTGGAAAAATATTTTGTATACAGGCATTTTGGTTGAGAAGGTTGAGTTTAACCAACGTAAGAGTTACCCATTCAGTATAGTTGTGGGCTCTGGTCAGCATGGCTACTTTGTTTATAATGCTACGCGGGATAAATTGAAAGAAGTAAATTTTAGTTTTATTCAGGAGGAACCTATTAAGTCTGTTGTATATGATGATGTTCTTGACGCTTCTTATGTAGTTTCCGACCCAAAATGGTGTGTCTTGTCTGCTAGAGGAAATGACGATGAAGGTGTGTCTGGAGAATACACTAGTTTTGTTAATTTCGTTGAAACTTCTAGACCCTCTAAGAATTATTTGGATCCCGGCGCTAGATGTGTCTCTTTAATAGATCCATTTGTTCATAATGATACTAAACTGGGAGTTTATACTAGACCTCTTAAGTTTTTTCCTGGCAATTACTATGTGGATGAATCTGAACCATATAATTTTTATCCTTATTTTAGGGTTGATTTAGCTGAGAGATACGCTGGAGCAGGGAATCCAAAAAATCTTCCACCTTTTCATTTTTGTGAAGACCCTTCAGGGTTGTATTTTATCTTTGGATGCCCAATTGTTCCTAATAGATTTAAGGCTCCATATTATTTTTTGGGAGAAAATGTTGCCGAGTTTGGAGCAATTAGTGGTGGTGACCAAAATGGTAACGTTTACGATATTCCGGTTCCACAAAATTACAATCTTTCAAATATCTTGTTTGATAAAATATACAGGACGTTCGGCTATGGAGATACTGTAGACCTTGGCTATTCACCTATTTATTTCAGTGGACAGGTTGGCTATCTTAATATAGGTTCTCAATCAGATGTTGCGAAATATGGTCTTAAGGTTTTAGTTTTTCCTTACAATTCTCAGACTATATGGAATAAGCAAAATAAAGAGGCTGTTTTTGGTAACAAAGACACAGGTTATGCTTTTTCTTATATTATACACAGAGATGGAATCTTGGTAGAATCTGGTATGAGGGGCTTCCCAGGTATTTTTAGTTCTATTGAAGGAGTTACGAGTTTATATTTGCCCGGAACAATTAGTGTTGGATCTCAAAATAGAGTTAACTCTAGTTCTGAGCATGAATTCAAGGTCGAGTTTTATTATAATTATACAGTTGGAGCCCATAATCTTACTTCATTTTCTAAATTGAGCTTTAGAAAAGAGGCATGCAATTTGGAGGATACTCTTAGATATGGAGGTGTTTGCAATAATATTAATCCTCCAATAATTCATAGACTTAACTTTAAGGTGGATGGGAAATCGTTCAATTATATCAAGTTGGGGCATGAGAATGTTCTTAGTGGGGAGATTTTGCCTGGAGAAACGTGTAGCCGAAACTTAATGTATTATGAGCCAAAGTGCGACTTTTACGATTCTGTTAGTTTCATTGATTTGCAATATAGACCTAAAGGAATGGGAGAATTTGTGAGTTTGCAACCTGCTTTAAGCGGAGACTATTCTAAGAAAGTTGGATTTGAGGCGAGAATTAATCCTGTTTCTGGAGTTGAGATTTATGAGTTTAGATTAATTGCTAAAGATACTTCTGGGAATGAACTTGTTTTTGAAACACAGATTCCTGTTGAACATTGTGGGGATAATATTATTCAGGAGGGAGAGCAGTGTGATTGCGGAACCGATGGAATTTGTGATTCTGAAGAGTTGAATGGAGAGATGTGCACGACACGAGGCTATGACTTTGGTAATTTAGGTTGTAGCAATACTTGTAAGTTTGAATATTCTGGATGTAATGTTTATCAGGGAGGATGCGGAAAGGTTGAATATGATAATGGAGATGGGACTTGTACTGCGAGAATTGTTGTGGATTATAACGAGAGCTCGCTTAAAACTGACGGACAGTTTTGGAATCTTGTCAGGGATTCGGATGTTTCTTTTTACCAAACGGGTTCTTCTTCGGCTAGTGTATATTATGGTGGTCTTTATTATAGTTTAAACAGAGCATCATTGCCGTTTGACACTTCGAACATTCCTGATGGCGCTCTTGTAACTTCAGCTGTTTTAAATGTAAGCACTTCTTTTGGATCAACTAGTTCTAACGAGACTGTGGATTTTGTTTCTTTAGTCGGAGTAGATTTGCAAAATCCTCCAACGATTACTCAGGCTCAGGGACATCCTCAAGGATACACTTTTGATTTCACAAGATTTGGAAATGATGAGTTGTCTGATAGGTTTTACTTTAGTAGTCATCTTGGGGGTGAGGATTATTTACAAAGGTCTTTGAGTTTGAAAAATGAAAAGCTTGGCTTTGTTAACAAGGCTGGATGGACTGTCTTAGGACTAAGAGCCGGCTATGATATTCTTAATATTCAGCCTCCTTCTGTCGCTGGATTTAGCTCAGGGTTTTATGTTGTTTCCAGAAGAAATGTAGAAGATGGATCTGTTTCTGGAACTGCATCACCAATTCTAGAGGTTAACTTCCTGCCTGGAAATGTAGCAAGTTGTTCTTCACAGGGAGGAGATATATGTTCTGATGGTGAAATATGCCTTGGAAATAATTTAGTTGCTTCTGATTCTGCAAAATGTTGTAGCGCGCAATGTGTTGCGCCTCAGTGGAGTTCATGTTCTCAATGCGGATCTGGGTTGTTTAATCTTTGTGATAGATTTGAATGCACGCAGAATATTTCAGAGAGTTGTTACTTTTTAGATAAGATTGTCGACGTGTGTTCATCTTGTTCTTCCGCGACTTGTGAAAGTTACAATGGAGACAGAACAAGTTGTGAGGAGAATGTATGCGGATTGACAAATTGTTTATGGAA
>CAZEOE010000054.1:0-2398 GCA_964513665.1 Candidatus Woesearchaeota archaeon
AAAGTATAAAAACAAAAGCTTATAAACCCAATATTTCTGCATTTTCAATGGAAATAAAGCTAAAGAAACTTGTAAACAACAGAATAATCAAAGTAAGAGCTATTGCAGAAATAAAAGAAATAAATCCAAAAAAAGATCTAAAGAAGCCTGAAAACGAAAAAGTAGAAATCTGCTTCAAAGGTCAAAGCTCTTCTGGAATAATAGAAATGAAAAAAGAAGAGGCAAAAAATCTTATAAAACTTCTTCAATCAAAAACAAAGAAGAACTAAGAATAAGTCTTTATTCTATTCAAATGTCTAACTATCTCTTTTCTCCTCATTAACCCCACTTTAGCCCCATAGTGCTGTATGACAGATTCGGCATTAACAGATCCAACCCTTACAGACTTATCTATATCTCCAGAAGTTATGAACTCCGAAACAAATCCAGAAGCAAAAGCGTCTCCAGCTCCTGTTCTTTCCTTTACTTTTATCCTATTAGATTTAGAAAAAACAAATCTAGACCCATCGTAAACCCCATTGCCATTCTCCCCATCAGTAACGCAAACTATCTTTGGCCCAAGTTTCCTAAGTCTGCCCAAAAGTTCCTTTCCTTGATATTTCCCAACAAGATCCTGCCCTTCTTCCTTATTCAAAATAAGTATCTCACTCCTTCTCAAAATATCCCTAAGATATTCCACCCCTAATTTTGTTAGATAACTGCTGGGATTGTAAGCAATTTTTATATCCCTATCAAAAGCCAACTTTGCAATTTTCTTCTGAGCCTCAAAAGATTTTCCAATCATAGAAG
Organism: Candidatus Woesearchaeota archaeon; assembly: GCA_964513665.1. GTDB lineage: Archaea > Nanobdellota > Nanobdellia > Pacearchaeales > GW2011-AR1 > UBA73. The sequence continues at coordinate 790 of CAZEOE010000054.1, forward strand.
CAAAATAAAACCATTTCGTCTCCATATTTCTTCGTATATCTGAAAATTCCAGAAATTCGTTTGCACCCTTAAATGCCAGAACTGTCCTGTTCTTCTGTTTTCCATCTATCACGACACTATATCCTGTTGATTCCTCTCCCTGAGTTCCTAAAAAATCAACGTTCTCTCTCTTTAGTTCAGAAAGAATTATATGTGCATGTTCATCCTTTCCAAGTTTACCAATAAATCCTGTCTTCAAACCCATTCTTGAAAAAGACACTGCAGTATTCGTTCCTCCTCCTCCTGTAGCGAACCACAAATCATCAACAATTATCTTATAGCCTGTAGGCAAGCACAAATAGCCTTTTCCTTCTTTTAAGTCTGTTTCTAAAAAAACATCGACTACCCCGCTACCCATTGTAATCATATCGTACTTCATTTTTCCTCCAAAACTTCCAATCCAGGTAACTTCTCACCCGAAACATATGCTATCAAAGCTCCACCAGCAAGACTTACATGCCCAAAACTTTTCTTATCCAAACCTATCTCTTCCAACAAAGTACCAGTGTGACCTCCCCCAATCAAACTAAAAGCCTTGCTCTCAGATATTTTCTTCAATAAAAATGCGGTGCCTTTTGAAAACTGTTTCTCTTCTGTATATCCCGCAGTACCTTTATAAAAAATCGACTTTGCCATCTTTATTTCCTCCGAGAACTTTTCCATAGATTTCGCACCTATATCATAAATTTCAAAATTGCTTGGAAAATCAGATATTAAAATCTCCTTTCTTTTTCCATCAATCTTAACAGCAAAATCAGAAGGAAATACTATTTTCTTAAGATATTTCTTTAGTTGAGGAATAACTTTAAACTGCTCCCTTAAAACCTCATTTTGTCTTCCGAAATCTATTCCTGAGGCGATAGCGCATAATTGCCCAAATTTTCCGCAGGCTAAAACTTTCCTTGCCTTGCTCAAAAGCCCCAGATAATCTTCAGCCTTGGCTCCGCCTAAAATATACAAGCAATTCTCAAGATTAACTTTTTCAAGGCTCTCAAGTTCCCTCTGCATAAGTCTGCCTATACAAGAAGGCATTAATTTAGGAAAACCTACAACAGATGTTTGCTCCCTATGTGAAACAGAAAAAGCATCATTAACATATATTTCTCCAAGATTCCCTAGAACCTTCAGCAAAGAGTTATCCTCTCCAAGATTAAGCTCATCATCCAAAAATCTAACATTTTCCAGAAGCAAAATCTCCCCAGGTTTCAACCCAACAATTTCAGAAACAGCTTCCTTACCAATTACATCTTCAACAAACTTAACCTTTAAATATTTGTTCAAAATCTTTGCATGTTGCCTCAAACTCAAGAAATCATCATCTCCTTTTCTGCCCTGATGCGCAAGAATAACTATCTTTGCACCAAAACCAACAAGCTCTTTCAATGTTGGTAAACAAGCACTAAACCTCTCGCTTTCAATGATCCTTCCTTTTGAAACTTCAGAATTCAAATCAAGCCTAAGCAAGACGCACTTTCCACCAAAATCCAAGTCATTAAGTGTTTGATATTTCATATCTGCCTCTTTCAAAAATCAATATTGAACAAATATTATAAACCTATTGTATCAAAAA
>CAZEOE010000054.1:2498-5772 GCA_964513665.1 Candidatus Woesearchaeota archaeon
ATCAAAAAAATTTCCTTGTAAATTTCTTCAACATCTCCACACTATCAACAACTCTGCACGAATATCCGTATTCATTATCGTACCAAGCCAGAACCTTTACAAAATTTCCGTTCTTACCTGTGCTAAGACCATCAACAACACAGGAGTTTTCATTTCCGACAACGTCACTTGAGACAAGCTCCTCTTCGCTATATTCCATTATACCCTTAAGATATGATATAGAAGCTCTACTAAAAGATTCATTTATATCCTTAATCTCGAAATCCTTTTCCAAATCCGCAACCACATCTATCAAAGATCCAACAGGTACAGGAACTCTTATCGCTAAACCATCTATTTTCCCCTGTAACTCGGGCAAAACATGTGTAACTGCGTCAGACGCTCCAGTTGTAGTTGGAACAATATTCAATGCGGCAGCTCTCCCTCTCCTGATTTTTTTATGATGACTATCTTGTATCTCCTGATCATTCGTATAAGCATGAACTGTAGTCACAGAAACTCTCTTTATTCCGAAATTTTTATTCAAAACATACAAAACAGGAACAGTGCAATTAGTCGTGCAGGAAGCAATAGAGATAATCCTTGTTTCTTTATTAATATCTTTATTATTTACTCCAGGAATTAAAGTCAAATCAGGTTTATCCTTGCATGGCGCAGTTACCAAAACAAATTTCGCCCCAGCACTTAAATGCTTCGAAGCCCCCAGCTTATCAGTAAACACTCCTGTCGATTCAATAACTATATCAACACCTAACTTTTTCCAAGGCAAGTTTTCAGGCTCTCTCTCAGACAAAACCTTAATTCTCTTCTTATTAACAATTAAATCTCCATCCTTAGCATTTACCTGAGCCTCATAAAGCCCATAAACCGAATCATGTTTAAGCAAATATGACGCATCCTCCGCCCCGTAAACATCGTTTACAGCAACAACATCAATCTTCCTTTTCAAAAGTTCCTTAAGCACGGTCCTCCCAATCCTACCAAAACCGTTTATAGCTACTTTCATATCACACTCTCACAATGTAAAAAACTATATCATTAATAAATTTATCTACGCAAAAATATCAAACAAAAAGTGTTTTAAATCTGGCAAACCAACAATAATAAAGAGGAAAAGATGAATCTTTGTTTTGATATAGGTGCCACGAATATAAGATCTGCCATAGTTAAACATGAAAAAATATACGAGTATAAAAAAAACAAGACTCCAAAAACAAAAAAGGAAATTATTACAAGCATAACAAATGAAATCTCCAAACATAATAATTACAAAAACATATGCATAGCAACTGCTGGCTTTGAGCAAAATGGCAAAATACAAGGAGCTATTAATTTCCCTTATTTCAACAACACTCCTTTAAAAAAAATACTAGAGAAAAAATTCAAAAAAGAAGTGTTTATACAAAACGACGCCAGATGCGCGGCGCTTGCAGAACTCGAATATGGTACAGGAAAAAAATTAAAAAATTTCATACTTCTAACATTGGGCACTGGAATAGGCGGAGCAATAATAATAAACAAAAAATTATATCTTGGACAAGGCACAGCAGGTGAAGTCGGCTCAATATTCCTCGAGCACAATAAGATATTCGAAAGCCTAGCCTCTGGCACTGCATCCATTGAAATAGCTAGAAAATTTGGATTTAAAAATATCTCCTCCCAAGAGTTAGAAAACCTTGCGAAAAACAGAAACAAAAAAGCACTAGGAGTATACAACCAAATCGGATTTTATCTTGGTGTAGGTCTAGCTGACCTATCTTACACTCTCTCCCCAGAAGCGTTTATCATTGGTGGCGGGTTTTCAAGAGTCAAATTCATCTTTCCAAATGCAATAAAAACCTTGAAAGAATCTTATCATATTAATCCAAAGCCAAAAATATTAAAAGCAAAATTTGGAGATGATGCAGGTCTTATCGGAGCCTCACTTCTCCCAGATTCTAAAAATTTGTTTTCTTAATATCCCTGAGTAATTTTTCCGCCTGTGCTATTTTAACATTTGCTATAGCAGATGAAATAAGAACACCATCACAGCCTAACTTTTTTGCAACGGAAACATCCTCAGCATTACTTATTCCAGCTCCACAGATTTTCTTTATCCCTCGCTTCCCTAAGAACTTAACAAATTTCACAACTTCTTCCTGTCTATAATTTGTTACACTTTTACCAGATCCAACTAATTCAGGATCCTCATAAGCAATCCCCCAAGGCTTAAGAGAAACAATCTTCTCAGCAAAAGCTAGATCTGGAACACAAACAATCATTTTTAATTTCTCTCTGTGAGCCTCAGATAAAGTCTTTTTTATATCCTCGAAATACAGCGGATGCTCAGAATGATTCAATAAGCTCCCCTTGGCTCCATTGTCTTTCGCACCAGAAACAGATAAAAATCCTGTATGTCTTCCAAGAGAAACAGCATCAACATGTTGTGCGTAAACTTCCAAATTAACTTTATCTTTTAAATATCCCAAATCAAACGCACTCACAGCAACAGCTGAGTTTCTTCCCAAATTTTTTTCTATAACTCTTGCAAGTTCAAGCGCCCTCTTTCCAAAAATATAATTCTTAAAGTTTACAATTATCACAGATTAAACAGCAATCTAAAGTTTATAAACCTTAAACTAACTCGCCTTCTTCGATCTTTGACACACCCATTCTTTGTCTTGTCGTACGCCTATCTAAAAATATATCTGACGATGGGTCAGACTCTGAATATTTATCGCTCCACACTTTCGCAAGTCTACCAACAATTTCTCCATCATTTATCCTTCTAACTATCGCGCAACTGCCTTTTTCATCAAACCCAGTCAGTTCATACACAACATCGGCATGTTCATCATCACTATTCAATAAATAAGAACTCATCCCATTTCTATCAACAAAATACCTAACATCCCTCCCTCTACCCCGATCATAGAGTGTCAGAACATCATGCCTATTCGGATCAAACTGAAATTCCATATAAATATTCGGATCAAACTGAAATTCCATATAAAACCAACAAATGCAAAGTTTATAAATTTTCACGTTCTATTTAGCAACTCTCTGGTGTATTCCATTTCTAACTCTATGTTTAACCTCATAGCCTAATATTAAAACAATTTCATCAAAAATCCTGCAATTTCTAACAGCTTCGACCTTTGCATAACTGCCATCCTTAGAAAAATCTCTATGCTCATATGCAACACCACGAAAATCAATCCCACCATCAAGATATCTTCGCATCATCTTCTTTATTATATGATACCTAACATATCTTTCTCGGGAACTATCAAAT
>CAZEOE010000055.1:0-5678 GCA_964513665.1 Candidatus Woesearchaeota archaeon
TTTTCGCCTGATTTCGCACTATCTTAATGAGATTGAAAGGTATTAAGAATAAAAAATCTGTTTATATCCATAATCAGTAATCTTTACACCCATTTACTTAAACGATTAAGTAAACCATAAAGTTATTACTATTTGTTTCGTCCCACGTTATTTATACTTGACTTTTTAGTCAAGATTGTCATCTCTTGGCTTGTCCATGTTGTTATTCTAAGTCAAGTTTAGTTGTCTTAAAAATTAGTAGTTAGTTTATCCGGTTACATGAGATAATATAGTGGTTTGTTCAATTGCTTTCATAAATCGTTTATAAGCTCGTTTTATGTTTGTTCGTGGTTTATTGCCTATTTGGATGGATCAGGGCTGTAATGCTCTCTAATGCTTAAATCAGGGTATCTGTGCGTGCAGCTTAATTCAGCTCGCTACTTTACATAATTATTTCTTTGCTTTTGTTTTTTATCACTTGTTTACATAATCCGGCTTTTATTTTGGCTCGTTTTCGCAATTTATTTCTGTTTTTTGGCTTTTTTGTATTGTTTCGGGAATGTGGCTTATTTTGTTACACTCTCCGCAAGCTATTAGATTATATAGTTTTAACCCCCATAGGTTTACATAATATTTTCATCGTGTATCGTTATGATGCAATATAATAAAGTTTGTCCTGTTTAATTATTTTGATTTCGGGCTAAATTGTGAATATTTGTATGTTGGCACACAGGTTGAAACTCTTAAACCATGATGGAACTTGAAACATATAAAACAGTCAAAGAAATAGCCGAACTTCGGAAAATTACCGTTTCTGCCGTCCATCGGGCTATTCGGGAAAATCGGGTTGATTATCAGCGTATCGGGTTCGTGTATCTTGTTAAAGTCAATCAGAAAGTTTATGATCTTGGCAAGTGATTTTTTTTGTTCATAAAGTATAAAGATTTGCACTAAATAAGAGGTAACAAAAATGGCAACACTTAGGAAAAATGGCGAAATAATTACAGAGCTAACAATTTACAGGTCTCAAACCGATGGTGCTGATGGCGGAATTGATGAAATGAGACTGGACAAAATAACCAAATACAGAGCGATGACAAGCGGAAAGATTCTTAGAAAAATTCAAATTATTTCAGATTATGGCACAGGATCGCCCGCTAAAAAATTTGATTACGGCTGGAAAGTTTACGGGAAAATAAAACCGGAATTAATCAAAAATAAAGATTTCGAAGGTATCCGCAAAGGTTTCTTTGAATGGCACGAAAGACTTTTATTAAAGGGTCTTGAGTGTGAAATCACTATATAATTTTATCAACTAAATAAGAGGTAAGAAAAATGATTCTATTTGAAGACCCGATAAGAAGCGGGCAAATTCGTAAAAATATTTATTATTATCAGTTCAGAACTGGAATAATTTACATTAAGGGCATTATATATAGCGGATATAGTATAAAAGACGCTATAAAACTATGGAGAAAACAAAATCCTATAACTAAATAAAAGGAACTAATATGAAAAAGTATCGTGTTGTCCTGCTGTATGACTATGGCAGGATTGAGCTAACTGAATACGCTGAAAGTAAAGAAAAAGCACTTGCACAAATTGAGGCACGGCTTCTATATTGCCTTGATGAGTATGCAGTAGTTATTTATGAACCTAAGTAATATTAATTTTTTAACTAAATCAAAGAGGTAGAAAAATGAAGAATAGGATTATTTGTCTTAAAAAGCAAAAAGAGCAATTTTTAAATGAACCGCTACCTATTAAACGCCTTACTAAAAGAGGTCGGGCATTTTTAGCAAAGTTTGGATTCACGGATAAGGTAGCTGTTTTAATTGGCAAAAAAACTCTATTTGTGCATTATTACGGGCGGAGATGGGTCAATTATATTTCAATCCACACGATTGATGGAAAATTAATAGAACAATGGACAAACTAACTAAGGGAGCTACAAAAATGAAACCCGTTGAACTAACTGAAGAAGAACAAAACTTCTTGAGAAATATCCTATTGAAAGAACTTGAGGGCATCCGTAAAACAAAGCAAACTTTTAATGTCTTTGATAAAGATGACCCGAAAGCTAAGTATCTAAAAGACTCTTTCTGGGAGCTTGATAATTTTGTCAATTCGATTTATAACAAATTACTTAACTAAATAAATAAAAAAGCGAGGGAAACCGGATTAACTTTGTAATTCCGTCCGCCGTGCCTCGTTACACGGTTTTATCAAAATGTCAGGGGCTATATGATTTTTTAGCCCCGCTTACCCCTTATACATTTTTTAGGGGCAAGTCTGATCTGTTCTTTTGCCCTTTCCGTTTCGGCTGATAGGTGTATCTCCCTGTCAAAACCATTTTGTAAAAGGGCATCATATAAAATGTTAAAGTTCATTTCCCGCAACGCCATGTTGATTTTTGGGCTTAGTCTCTTTCTCATACATCCCAGTCAAGTCCATCAAAACGCAAGTCTGAAAAATCTAAGGCACTCTTAACCACCCTGTATAATTTTTTAACCGCAAAATAACCCGCAATGAGAACGATCGAGCCGTAGAAAAATCTTTTTATCACTCGGACACCCCTTTTACCGGATATTTCACTCTGCACTCGTAACAAACGCTGTTTGAATCGAGCTTATATCCCTTCTCACCGCATATAATACACCCTTCTCTATGATGATATTTGTAATCCATTTCTTGTATCCGATGGGAATATTTATCAAGATAGTCCACGCAGTCGCAACAATCTTGATGCTTGAGAGATAATTTTCGCAGGTCGTCCTTTGTTTGGTGTTGCAAACCATTCCTTGCTTTTCAGAAATAACCCGAAAAGCTAAAAATCAACATACGCAAGATAACTAAAATAACTTTTAGAAGCAAACTATTTATTACTTTTTTGTCAATATCCTGCTATCGAACCGGATTTCATCAAGAAACCAAGTAAATCGTTCTTTACCTCAAGCCCATTCCGGCAGGTTAGGTATTTCTTGGTCGTCTTTTTACCGGAACGAAATCTCTCGTTCCTTTCCATAGCCCTTTTATAATTTGCCTCTGAACTGCAAGCCGGAGAGCAATACTTTGTGAACCAATGTTTACTTGTAAAGTCCTTTCCGCAAATTTTACATTTCATTCTGCCCTCTGGTTTATGGTTTTGGTCGCAATTCTTTCTTTATTAAATCAATAATCCCCCTCATAGCAACATATTGAGTGCCTCGTGTATCGTTATTCAAATTGACATCACCTTGATAAGATTTTAATTCTATTATTAGCCCCGCTTTCCTACACTCCAGTTCAATCTTGTCCCAATTTATCTGCATCTGCTCGGTGCGGGCGGTGTCGATAGCTCTTTCAAATTCATCGAAAGATATTGGATAGAAAGCATCGCTGTCTGATGGTTTCGCATCGGGGAATATTTCTAAAAATAACTCTACTGCTGTTTTCACCTTACACCTCTCTTTCTTTTCAAATACTCGATGAAGCCGATAATAGTTGGTTCTTTAACAAAAACATATTTCATGTCTGCAAGATTACTTGTTGGTAGCCACCGATATTTGAATTTATATCCACGTCTTTCTAACTGCCCCTCTGTAATAGACTCCATATAATTTTTATGTTGGATTAGAAAATCTAATTCGGCATAATGAATAGCTTTTATTGTGTCTATGCTTTCCTTAGCGTATTCGTCCCATAACTCTATAAATTCATCGAGCCAAGTCCAGACCTTGAAGAAATTTGAATCATCTGCATAAACCACGATGTTTGAGTTCAACGACTTAGTTGTATCCTGCCCGATTACGGATGATGCTACGAACAGGAGTATTATTAGCTTTTTCATTGTTGCTCCTTGATAATTTTTTCTTTTGTCAATCTTGCTACTTTTAGTTTATCCATAGTTTTTACGATTGTTATTAAAGCATCTTGCACAGAATTTGCTAATTCCCATTCAATTTCTTTCCAATCTTCTCGCTTCAATAAATCAAGCGTTATTTCAAGTGTGTCGTCTTCGTTTATATGAAGACTTAATTCTGCTTTAACCATTATTGTTGCTCCTTTACTGGTTCGTAAGTTTTATCAAATATGTCTGGTTTGCAAGGATAAACTTGTCTTTCTGAATCAAAGGGTTCTTTAATTATGTAATCACCTTTATTAGCAATCATAGTGCCTTCATTTGTTGGGATATATAATTGTTGTGTTGACATATCCATCATAAATTTACCAGATATTTTTGTCCACCACTCAGGGGTTTCATCTATCAACCACCTAAACGCTTCAACCTCGATTGGTTTCTTGCGATATTGTTTAGCCATTATTTTTCTCCTTTAGTTGTTGTAATTTATTTCTAATCCATGTTCGATTTCTTAACGCACCAGAAATATCATTCTCTATCGCTTCATCACAAATATTTATCGCATCCCTAATCCCTTCTTTGTAGGACTCTTTGAGGGCGGATTCAAAAAATTTCCATTCCGATTCAGTTTCTGCCTTCATTCCTATTGTTATTCCTCTAAATAATAATTTGAGTCCGAAGTATAGTCCTATTCCAACTATTATACTTGCTATTTCATAACCGTTCATTTTTCCCTCCTTCTAACGGTGATGGGGCGTTGAGAATCGTATAATAAATCATTGTTGCTTTTTGGTTTGCTTTCTTTTCAAGACTCAACGATTTATTCGCACAAATCTCTCTCTGTTTCTTTAATAGCTTCTCTACCTGTTCTTTGGTGAATGAACCCTTGAATAATTTGCTTCCCTCGACAACACCTTCATTAAATGCCTTCTGTAACCAATCTTCTTTTTCACCACCTTTATAGATTTCCTGATACCATTCTCTAAATGTCATTTCTCACCTCGCTAATTTAATAATTCTGGATTCTGATAGATGTTGCCGATAACCTCACATTGGCTTATGTTAGTTAAAAGATTACCACACCAATACGGATTGCTCATATCTATAATTGATATTGAATCTTCGTCTTGTATTATATCCCCTTCATAAATCTCAACTCCCGACTTGGATTTGAGTCCGGTGAACTCCCCAACGGTTTCTTCTTTGACAAAGACAGGTATATCACTTATAATTTGTAAATGGTGACCATCATTTTCTACCCACTCAAAGGGAATAATATATTTACCTCTTTGATTTTGAACAAGGTTTCCATAAATCCATTGATTAGTATGATTTTGTATTCCCCTAAACTTTATCTCTCTCACCTCACTTCTCCTTTTGATTATTGTAAATCTCAAAACCTTTTATTATCCCTTGTTCCTCTGCTTCGGGGCGGGAAGAAAATTCTTCTTCAAATACAGCTACCCAACTCATATCATTTCCATTATCATAAATTGTCCAAAGCCAACATGTGTAGGAATATCCAACAGATAGATAAATACCCTTGCTATCCAGAAACTCAATCAGATATGAACGGAGTTCTCGGATTGAAGCGTGTCGTTTATCGGTAATCCAGAAATATTGGTCGTATTTGTAACCACGCCATTTCATCCACTCTACAAACTCCTTCCACGCTACTTCAAATACCTTTAGTTTGTCTATCATAACTCACCTCTATTTATGTTTATGTTCTAATTGTCTTTTCTGCCATTTTAGATGTTCTTCTGTGTTATTCATTTCACCCTCTTAATCTGTTCAAATGGTAGTTCCGTGCCGTCTATATACTTCCAACACATTTAATTACTTTTTAGTTATAATA
>CAZEOE010000056.1:0-5533 GCA_964513665.1 Candidatus Woesearchaeota archaeon
TGAAAAGACTTTTGAAATATTTTTCTTTTTCTGGATCTGATTTTGGTATATCAACTATTACTCTTACAAATAAATTTCCACGATCTCTGGAGTCTAGATGGGGCATGCCTTCTCCTTCTAATTTGAATTGGGTGTGGCTCTGAGTTCCCGAGGGTATTTTCAACTTTATTTTTTTGTCTATTCCCTGAACTTCTATCTTTCCTCCGAATATAGCCGTAGTTAGATCTATATGTTCGTCAAGGAATAAATTTTCTTCTTCTCTTTTGAATTTCTCGTTTGGTTTTATATGAATTACGATGTATAGATCTCCAGGAGGGGCATTTTTTCCAAGCTCACCTTTACCATCTATTCTTAGATACTGCCCGTGATTTACTCCTCTAGGAATTTTTACTTCGATTTCTTGTATTTTTTTATTTGTACCTTTTCCTGAGCAGGAATCACAATATTTTGATGCTATTTTTCCTTTTCCTCTGCACTTGTCACAAGGCGAGACTGAGATAAATTGAGTGAATCCCTGTCTTCTTGAGGATCTTACTTCACCTCTTCCCTGGCATTTTTCACAGGTTTTTAGATTTTTTTCTTCGGCTCCAAGACCTTTACATTTTTTACATGTCTCGTGCACGGGAATTTCTATTGTCTTTTTTATTCCTGAGAATGCTTCTTCTAGAGTTATCTCTATGTCGTATCTAAGATCAGCTCCTTCTTCATAGTAATCTTCCTGTCTTTCTCTTCCAGAAAACATATTGAAAATGCTTCCGAAATCTGAGAATAGGTCTTCAAAGTTGAAGTTTGATCTTCTGAAACCTGCAAGATCTTCCTGGGAGAACGCAGAGCTTCCGTAGTTGTCATACTGTGATTTTTTGTCAGAGTTTCCTAGAACTTGAAATGCTTCGTTAACTTCTTTGAACTTATCTTCTGCTTCTTTATTTCCTGGATTAACATCTGGATGATACTTTCTAGCAAGATGTTTAAATGCTTTCTTTATCTCTTCTTGAGAGGCTTCTTTTGAAACTCCTAAAATTTTATAATAATCTTTTTCTGCCATTTTTCAGATTTAGAGGAGAAAGACTTGATTTTTAAAGCTATTTTTCATCCTTCACTTCGTATTCAGCATCAATGGCTTCGTCTTCTTTGTTGCTTTTATCTGATTTTTCTTTCTTATTTTCTTCAGAGTGCTTTTTTCCCGCTTCCTGATAGAGGGAGGTTGTCGCTTCTTGGATTGCTTTCTGCAGTTTTTCTGTTTCCTTTTTTATTTCATTGATATTATCTTTCTTTATCGCTTCTTTTGCACTTTTTATCGCTTCTTCAACTTTGTCTTTGTGTTCTTTGCTTAATTTGTCTCCTGATTCTGTGATTAGTTTTTCGCATGAGTATATTAGTGAGTCAAGGTTATTTCTTGATTCTATTTCTTCTTTTTTCTTTTTGTCTTCTTCTTCATGCTCTTTTGCTTCCTGCATCATCTTTTGTATGTCTTTATCAGAGAGTTTTGATGAGGCTGTTATCTGCATTTTTTGCTCTTTTCCTGTTCCAAGGTCTTTTGCACTTACATGGAGAATTCCATTTGCATCTATATCGAAAGTTACTTCTATCTGTGGCACGCCTCTTGGAGCTGGAGGTATTCCTACAAGATTAAAGTTTCCAAGACTTACATTATCTTTTGCTAGAGGTCTTTCTCCCTGGAGCACATGGATTGTTACAGCATTCTGATAGTCGCTTGCAGTTGAAAATGTCTGGCTTTTTTTTGTAGGTATTGTTGTGTTTCTTTCTATCAATGGAGTCATAATTTCCCCGAGAGTTTCTATGCCTAGCGTAAGTGGAGTTACATCAAGGAGGACTATATCTTTTATGTCTCCTGCCAGAATTGCTCCCTGTATTGCGGCTCCCAAAGCTACGCATTCCATAGGATCAACCCCCCGCTCCAATTTACTGCCTACTTTTTCTTCTATGAATTTTTGTATCACAGGCATTCTTGTGGGACCGCCAACAAGGATAACTTTTTTTATGTCTTCTTTTTTTAGATTTGCGTCTTTAAGCGCTTGTTCGACAGGATGAATACATCTTTTTATTATAGAGTCTATTAGATGTTCTAACTTTGATCTTGTGAGTTTTAGATTAAGATGCTTGGGTCCTTTATTTGTTGCAGTTATATATGGGAGGTTTATTTCTGTTTCTAAAACTGTTGATAATTCTATTTTTGCTTTTTCGCTTGCTTCTCTGACTCTTTGCATGGCTGTTGAATCTTCGTCAAGATTTATTCCTTCCAATTTATGGAATTCTGATACGACCCACTTAATTATTGCCTCGTCCATATCTGTTCCTCCTAATTGTGTATCTCCGGATGTTGAAAGAACAGTAAAAGTTCCATCTCCGAATTCCATTATTGTTACATCTAGTGTTCCTCCTCCTAAATCAAATACAAGGACTTTGTGTTCTCCTTCTTTGTCAAGACCATATGCCATTGATGCGGCGGTTGGCTCATTTACAAGTCTCACCACATCCAATCCAGCTATTTTTCCTGCGTCTTTTGTTGCGGTTCTTTGGTTGTCATTGAAGTATGCAGGCACAGTTATAACTGCCTTATTTACAGGCTCTCCTAAGAAGGCTTCTGCGTCTCTTTTTATTTTTTGAAGGATAAACGCAGAGATTTGCTGGGGAGTGTATTCTTTTCCATAAATATTATATTTGACGTCAGTTCCTATTTTTCTTTTTGCCCTCATTACTGTGCCTTCAGGATTTGAAACTGCTTGTCTTCTTGCTGGCTCTCCTACGAGGAGTTGTTCGTCTTTTGTGAAAGCGACAATTGAGGGAAACATTTTTCCTGCTACTGTGGCTCCTTCTGCGGAAGGTATTATTGTCGGTTTTCCTCCTATTACTACCGCTGCCTGGCTATTACTTGTTCCCAGATCTATGCCTATTATTTTTTCTTTTGCCATTTTACTTATTTTAAAATTTATTTTCTATTTTTAAATTTTACTCATCTTTTTTCTTAGAGACTTTAACCTTGCTTGCTCTTATTACTTTTGATTTCAAAATGTATCCTTTTTGTATCTCTTCTATTATATTATCATCTTCTTTATCACTTAACTCTTTGAATAATACTTCATGAAAATTAGGATCAAACTTTTTTCCAAGGGCTTCTATTTCCTTTAATCCATGTTTTTCTAATATACTTACAAACTTATTACGTATCATTTCAAGACCATCTCTATTTATATGTTTTTCGACTCCTTTTAATGACGCGTCGAAATCGTCCAGTATAACAATTAGCTCTTTTACAAGATTTTCATTTGCAAGGGTAATTATGTGCTCTTTTTCTTTATCGAATCTTTTTCTATAATTATCGAAGTCCGCTTGGAGGTATTTTATTTGTGTTAGCCTTTCTTCAGCCAGTTTTTCCAGCTCTTCCAGCTTTTTGTCTGTTTCTTCCATTTATTTTTTTCTTTTTCTCGGTTTATAATTCCTTCGTTTTTAGAAAATAATTTAAATCGCTTTTTTTAATTTAAGATATGAGTTTAGATTCTAAGTTTCATTCTGGAGAGAATTTTAAGAGATTCAATGATGAAATTTTATTATCCGATATTACTCCTGTTAAAGGTCTTATTCGATATATTCGCAGATCCGTAAGGGAGCCTAAAAAATATGGGGATGTTGGCACTGTCGCCAGATGTGCATTGCTTGGAGCTTATAATGGTGTTGTCTTTTCTTTTCTCTCCCAGAAAATTTATGAGTTTATTTATGCTTAGGTTTATAATATTTAAAAGATAGTTTAATGGATGCATAGAGGTGAGATTATAGACTTGGACGAGTGTGTAATTAATGCTCTTGAGCTTTTTAAGAGAGAAAGTTTACCTGTTTTGGATTTTATTGAGTTTAAAAGACCTCTTGTTGTTGGGAGCGGAAATGCGGCTGTGACAGGCAAGATAATTTTCGATGATAAGGATGCAGTGTTTGCAGATGAGAGTGATTATTTGCACAAATTGGATTTTATAAAAGGTATAGATGGCGCGGTAATCATCTCTGCTTCTGGGGGGAAGCATTCACCTATAATTGCGAAAGAACTTAAGAAGAGAGGAATAAAGAGAACACTTTTTACGAATAATAAAAAGGCTATCGCTTCAAAATATTGCGATGAGGTATTTGTCTTTCCAAAAAATTCAGAACCTTATACTTATAACACTTCTACTTATCTTGGAATGATTCTTGCTAAGACAAGGGAAGACCCTGCGGAGATAATTGAACACATTAAAAAAATAGATATGAAACTGCCTAAAGATTTTGGGAAATATGATTCTTTTTATTTTATGGTTCCAAGTGAATTCCATCTTGTGAGAGATATGTTTCTTACTAAGTTTGATGAGCTATTTGGCCCTACGGTATCTGCAAGAGTTCATACTAATGAACAGACGAAACATGCAGAAACTATTACAAACTCCAAAACGGAACTTTTTATTTCAATAGGCGTAAAAAATGAATATTATGGAATTAATAGACTCAGTTTAGAGTTAAATAAAGGTGCAAATTATGGATCTTTGATTTTATTAGGATATTATATTATTGGAAAAATCCAGAAAGCAAATGAACCTTATTTCAAGGAAAATATCGGCAAATATGTGAAGCTGGCTTCAAAGATATTCGGAGAAAGAATAAAGGTTTTTGACTAGAAAGTTTTATTAAATAGAGTTTGTTTTTCATCTCGTGAAACTTAAGATAGATAATATAACTGAAAAGGGGAAGGCGTTATATCTTGCTTATGATCAGGGTATGGAGCATGGTCCTGGAGATTTCAATGATAAGAATGTTGATCCGTTGTATATAATAGAGATTGCGTCTAAGGGTAAATTTAATGCGCTTATATTTCAAAAGGGCATAGCTGAGAAATATAATTTAGAGATAAAGAAGAGTAAGGTTCCTTTGATTGTAAAGCTAAATGGGAAGACAAACTTGACTAATGGGGAGCCAATTTCTAGACAGTTGTGCAGTGTTAAGGAAGCTGTTAAGCTGGGGGCTAGCGCTGTCGGATATACTCTCTATATTGGGAGTAGTCATGAGAGTGTTATGATGAAAGAATTTGAAGGAATAGAGAAAGAGGCTCATAAAATTGGAATTCCCGTTATAGCTTGGGTTTATCCAAGGGGAAAAGGAGTGGAGGGAAAGGAGTTTGGAGAACTTATGGCTTATTCTGCAAGAGTGGGTCTTGAGATAGGTGCAGATATAGTAAAATTACATTGGACAGGGACTTTGAATGATTTAAAGTGGGCGGTTAAATCTGCAGGGAGAACTAAAGTAGTTGTCGCAGGGGGAGTGAAAAAAGATGAAAGTGTTTTGCTTAAACAGGTAAAGGATATAATGGATGCAGGATGTTTTGGTCTCGCCATAGGGAGAAACCTCTGGCAGAATGATAAACCTGTTGAGCTTGCAGGTAAGATAAGAAAGGTTATGGGTTTGGGTGCTTAGATTTATAAAATAGCCCTTGATTTCTTTTTGATGCGCCAAATGTTGATTAATGCTCACGACTTTGAAACAGTTTTGTTAT
>CAZEOE010000057.1:0-5517 GCA_964513665.1 Candidatus Woesearchaeota archaeon
TTGTTTTTAAGGGAGATGTTCGAGGATCTTTGGGAGCCACCTTTCTTGTATTTGTTATACCTTGATTTGGCGCGCTTGTCGTTTTTAGATTTTCTTTTTTGGGGGAAGGCGTAATCGGAACTCATATTATTCGCATTGGATGCTTTCGCATTTTATTTTTTCACAGGAAACTTGCAACCTTTGATCTGAACATTCTATTTCTTTTTCATCTATGGAATATTTTTCACAGCAATAAGTGAGGGCATCTGAGTTTTCACATGCGAGCGAGCAGGCTTGTTTTATTGAGGAAGATCTTGCTGTGTCGAGGAAAGGCTCTGTTGAATCTTTAAAGACATCTAATGCACCTGTGAATACAAGAATAAGCCCAATGAGGACTATTATTCCTAAGATAAGTATAATGAGGGTAGACATAGCCAGTTCGAAGCCTTTTTTGTTTATCATTTTAATTAGATGCAGAGGATGGTTTGCAGGTAATCTCATTTATCTTTGTATCTTTGCTTATCTTTTTGCCTTCATTTAAGGTGTTACAGTAATCCTGTTCATAGTCTTCAGAGCCACAGTCTAATTTGGTTGTGAGGCTACTTTGGATTGCTCCGTATTCACAGCTTACATATGCCGTTTCTCCATTTATCTTTACTTTTTTGAAATCCTGGCAATAGGTGAATTGGGAATTTGATGACGCGGCGATATTACATGATTGGATGACGCTTTCGATAGATGAGCCTCCTTGGAAGATGTTTATTTTTTCCCAGAGGTTAGACCAACCTAGCGAGAAACCTAAAATAAGTAATACAAGGACTACTATACCTAAAACTATTAAGATAAGGGTTCCGATTGAAAGATCCTGACCTTTTTTATTTACCATCTTTTTACAACTTACTCAGACAGAGTTTATTTATAAATGTTTTTAAATTTTTTCAGCATTTATTGAGGAAGTCTCCTTTTGGATCGAAGTGCATACATATATCAAATGTGGATGTTACTTCTGCGTTTTCGTTTTGAGACTTGACAAATACATTTTCTATATTTAATAGGTACTTATTGTCTGAGTTTTGAAGAGAAAATTCAAGGTTTCTGAGTTTTCCGAAATAGTTGCCTGTGTTGGGTATTTCAGGATTTCTTTCTATGGAGATTTCTGAGATTTTTTCCTTTAATTCGGTTGGCTGGCAGGATTGGCAGGAATTTATTGCTTCTTTCAGGATTAATTTTGATTGCTCTTCTGTGTATTCTTTAAATAATTCAATTGTGACTGATGAACTGCCTAGCGAGTCTGAAGTTTGTGTTAGTTGTTTGTTTGAGGTTATAAATGCGAAAAGCAGACTTGATGAAAGGAGCATTGCTATTATTACAATTAATAGTGTTGGGGCGTCTGCTTTTTTGTTCATTTGCATTCTCCTAAAAAGTGATATATCTTTCTAGTTTTTCCGTTCACTTCTATTTCTGTTAAGGATATTTTTTCTTTCATTATTTTTTCGTATGATTTTGAGTCTATTAAGGAAGTGGATTCATGAACATAAGATATTTGGCCTAGAGGATCATTTGAATATCCAAGATAGAAGCATTTTCCTGTTTTTTCTTCTATGGAATAGAGTGCTTCTACTAGGCTTTTTTCGGAGAGGGAATTATCTTTGAATCTTTGTATTACGGCGTCTAGGATTAACATTTCTTTTCCTCCGATTGTAGATTTTTGGAGAAGGAGGGATTCTGATTCTGAGAGTGAAAGCAGACTCGGTTCTCTTACAGGAAGAGATTTTATGGAGGCAAGACCCAATGAAGCAATGACTAAAACAAGAGATATCGCGAATGTCAATATAATTGAAATCGGACTGCTTATTATTTTCCCCATTTGTGCTTTTTTGTTTTTCATGTTCTTCTGTGCTGGTTACTTCCTGTGAGGAGCCTTATGTTTTTTGTTATTTCATTGGAATTTATTTGAAAGGATTTTTCTATGCATTTTGGATATGTTGGATTCTTGTCTGATAGGGCGCATAGATTGTTTTCTGATTTCCATTGGTATATTGGAGAGTCATCTATGTATACACCAAGGACGAAATATTTTTCAATGATTTCTTTGTTTAAATGACATTTTTCAAAAATGTATGTTTCGTATTCTTCTTTTTCAAGAGAGAAGTCAAAGTTATTTTGAAGACATTCTTTTATTTTATAGTTTAATATTACAGAATCAACTTTTCTGAAGTCATATTCTTTTCCGAAATATATTTGAGAGCTTATCGATATGAATGTTCCGAGAATTCCAAGGCAGATCATGAAAGTTACAACCATAGTCATATGTCCTGCCTGCGCTTTCTTATTCATCTTTGTCCTCCAAAGTTATTATAAGTATATTTTCAGGAACACCTAATTTTAGATCAAGTGAGACATTTATTTCATTGAAGAAACTATAGCAACTTTTGCTATTTGGAGAGAGCTTGACACATATTTCATTTAAATCATTGTCTACAGAGAAGGCAGTTTTTAGATTTTTAACATTGTTTTTTATCGCGATTCCTGTTGCATCCTGAACATTTATTTTTATTTCTTGCCCTGGAGAGCCAAGATTTATTTCTCTTACTATTTCCTTGGAATATACATCCGAGACAGCAGACGCACCATACATATTTCTCTGGACGAAGAAGAAAATCATAGATGTGAAAATTATGAGGATTATGAGATATATAGTATAACTTTTTACTAGTTTGCCAGGGTCTTCATCGCTCATTTTTCTTTCTCCAGAAATTCAAGATACTTTGTTGTTGAATGTGATATCTTGGCTTCGGAAGAGGTTTTTTCAAATTGAAGGACAAGTATTTTTGATGGAAGAGCAATGTTATTTTTTGTCGATGGAGTGTCTACATATACAACTGGGCGGTCCGCGAACTGTGTAGGCATTTTAACTATATCGTTTTCTAATAGTGAGATTTTGCTTACAGAAACTGAGCGACAGATACTTTTCTTTTTGCAATCTCCATCTTGGCATATACATATACAAGACCCGAAGTAGCATTTGTCTGGACGGGATTTGTCTGATTTAGACCAGGCGAATAAAACGTATTCTTTTTCTAAAGAGTGGATTCCTTTTAAAGAGATATTTATGGAAGTTCCTTCTTTTTGAGAATCTATTATTTTTTCAATTTTATCTGCGAGGTATTTTACGCTTTCGGTTTCTTGGCTTGAACCTGCGTTTATATAGAGATATCTTAGACCGAAGAGAAGCAGGGCTATTCCTATGACTGCTATTATGATTTCAAGCGTGTTTGAGAGCACGATGCCTTTTCTTTTTTTATTCATAGTCATCTATTTTTGTGCAGAGGTCTCCTATGAGTCTTTCGTTATTCTGGTCTATAGGTGCTACAACGGAGCATCCGAATTTATGTTCTGATTCTCCTGTCAATGGACCACAGTATTGGGCGGCGATCATCTGGTTTGACCAGGCCATGTATCCTGCGTTTAAGCCTGAGACACCACCTACAAGAAGAGAGGCGACAATTGTTGATTTTAATCCAAAAGTATTTGTTAATACGCCTAAAGGGTTTAGAGTTTTTACATATCCTGCAAGAGTTAATACTGTTAAGCCTGAGGTGGCTCCTTTGTCATATGCGGACTCTAATACTCCTTTGTTTTCAACAAGGACTTGCATGAACATTATAGCGATATGGTCTGTTTTTTTATCTGTGAATGATCCAAGATCGGCATATATTTCCGAGGGAACAGTGGCTATTTGTTTATCTGTAAATGTTTGAAGATAGGTGAGACCTGTTTCTTTTATTTTTGTTTTTGACATGTACTCTAAAAGATTTACATTTGAGATAATCTCAGGAGAGTTTTTTAGTTTCTCAGACATAGCCATTCTGGAACAGCGCACACAATAAGGTTTTGCTTCGTCTATTTTAAGGAAATCTGTGACGAGGCTGTATTCGGTTTTTTCTAATCCTGTAAATAGATTTAGTTTACCTTCACCCATTAAATTCCAGCAACGAAGCATCTCTTCAGCGGATTTTTTTTCTATTTCATCGGCTGCTTTTTCAGGGTTTGAAGAGAGAGTGATAGTTTCTACGTTTTTGTCTCCTATAAATGCATTACAAGGATCATTTTTTCCTGTTGAGAAACATATTTTTTTCGTACGACATTTTAAAGGTATTAGTCTTTGAGTTAGGTCAGGAGATGTAGCTCTTGTGAGGACTGAGAGATGGCATACTTGGTCTTCTGTGTAGTCTGAGACGTTAAATGAAGAGTAGAAACCTAGAACGATTAAAAATCCTATTATTGCTATTACCAGACCGATTATCTGGGTTGATGTAAGTTCACCTCTTCTTTTCATATATGCTGAAAGCCAAAAGAGGTTTAAATAATTAGTTATTTGCGATAAGGTTTTTTATGAGCAGAAACACTCCTGTTGCTGCAACTATGAGAAAGATGGCCCAGAGGATAGTTGTAAGAAGACTTGATTCCATGAGGGCTTTGTTTTTCATTTTAGCAGGAGGTTTTTGGTGAATTTAAGTCTATGTTTAGATATATGTCGTCTATTTTTTCCATGCAGAAAGTTTTTGATTCATCTACAAATTCATTTTTTTCATCAAGAACGTTAAATGATAGAGATATGGGTTTATTTAATATGGAGTCTCTCCATTCTAATGTCTTTGATATAATCTCAGATTCTGGAGAATCTATATATTGAAAAAGTTCATAGGAAATTACTGTCTCTGTTTTTGTGCCTTCTTTTATTGGTCCATCATATATTGAGCGGGTTATTGTTGAAATAGATTTTTCATATAACGATCCTTCTGGAGTTATTTTAAATTCAGTTGTTGTTTTTGGATTTGGATCCGTGTTTTTTGTTGTATGGCTTGCTTCTATTATTATTTCTCTTCTTTGTAATTGGGGGTTAAAGACTATCTCTTTTATAGTAAACTCGGGATCATATATTCTTCCGTTTTCCCATCCCCCAAGGGCTTTTATTTTTTTATTTATTTTGTTTGTTAGTTTTATTGTTTCTGGAACTTCTCTTTTGAAGTAGAGATCTCTTAATTTTTCTTTTGTTTTTATAGGGTCTATTTTTTTGTTATCAAGCAATATGTCTTTTTCTTTGAAATCCAACCAGGAGTCTCCATCATAGTATTGGAGAGAGTCTTTTGCAGTGTCGTATCTTATATATGCTATCCCTTCTATTGATTCGCTGTTTTCAAATCCAGGGAGAATATTTGCCCAGTCTATTATCTTTCCAGAGCCAAGAATTAATCCCCCGATAACTATGGCTAAAACCAGGATGAAAATTACTATATGGATTGGCATTTCTCTAGTTTCTGCTTTTTTCATTTTAAAAACCTAGAATCCCTTTGAGGAATTCGAGAGCTCCCTCTCCTTTTTTATTTAGTATTATGAATAATATTCCGCTAAAAACAAGAACGGCGAGAGCAATTATCCAGGGAAGGAGATTGTCAAACACAATAAAACCTCTTTTCTTTTTCATGCTTATACTGTGTTTTATATGTTATTAAAAGTTGCGGGTTTTGGTGTTGG
>CAZEOE010000058.1:0-2224 GCA_964513665.1 Candidatus Woesearchaeota archaeon
TTCAACTTTTTTAGACTCATCTTTTTTTCCGGAGCTGATTAAAACATCATCAATTCTTAAAATTAAACATGATACTTCGGTTGCAGAGGAAATGGCTTGCGTTTTTACTTTCAGAGGTTCAATGATTCCTGATTCGTAAGTGTCGCAGACTTTATTTTCAAACAAATTAAGCCCTGCTCTTTTGTCTCCAGACTCGTGTCTTTTCCTCATATCTGTTAAGACCTCGATAGGATCAAGTCCTGCATTTTCCGCGAGTGTTTCAGGAACAGACTCCAAAGCTGAGGCAAATTCTTCTATTGCCAACTGTTGTTTTCCTCCTATAGACCTTGCGTAAATTCTAAGCTGTCTTGAAACTTCCATCTCGCTTGCGCCTCCTCCGGGAACGATTTTTCCAGACTTTAAAGCGGAAACAACAACTCCCAAACCATCCCTCACAGCTCTTTCAGTCTCATCAAGTATATGTCCGCTTCCTCCTTTTATCACTATTGTAACCGCCTTCGGATTTTTGCAACCGCTAACATAAATAACAGGTTCGTCCCTATTTTGTTCTTCTTCAACTTTTTTCGCAGAGCCGAAACATTCTAAGGATATTTCATTCTCGCTTGAGATTATTTTCCCAGATGTAGCTCTTGCCAAAGTCTCCATATCTGATTTTGAAACTCTCCTTACAGCAAAAATTCCTGCCTTTGTGAGATAATATTGAGCTACATCATCTATACCTTTCTGACAGAAAACGACATTCGCACCAGAAGAGATTATTTTAGAAGATAGATTTTTTATATATTTTTCTTCAGATTCCAAAAAAGAGTCAAGCTGTTCAGGTGTCGAGATGTTTATCTTAGTCTCCTTATCAGGAGATCTTATTTCAATAGGAAAATCAATAAGGAGTATTTTCGCATTTTCCTTAACTCTGGGCATTTCTTTATTTATCCTGCCTTTTGAAAGAACAAATCCTTCAACAAGATGAGATCCAGATATATCTTCCCCTGACATTTTTTCAATTCTTATGTCTTCCATATTAACCTCTCTTCCCTCCGCGGTTTTCTCGACAGCCATGACTACTAAATTAGAGAGTAGCTCTTTGTGAGTCTCGGCACCCTTTCCGGTCATAGCAGTAAGCGCAATTTTTTTTAGAGTCTCGGAATCATTTACATTTATAGACAAACTTCTCAAAACCTCATGTGATTTTTCCAAAGCCATGGCATATCCAGAGACAATGATAGTTGGATGTATCTTCTTATCAAGAAGCCACTCGGCTCTCTCAAGTAGTTTTCCCGCGAGCAAAACAGCAGTAGTCGTTCCATCTCCTACTTCTCTTTCCTGGGTTCTTGCAATCTCAGCCATCATTTTGGCGGCAGGATGATCAATTTCCATTTCATTTAAGATGGTAACTCCGTCATTAGTTACTGTAATGTTTCCTCCTGAATCAACAAGCATTTTATCCATACCTAAAGGTCCAAGAGTTGTTTTGACTATGTCAGCTACTATTCTGGCAGCCATGATATTATTCTTCTGCGCCTCTCTTCCAAGTGTCCTTGATGTACCTTCAGAAGTTATTCCAGTTCTTTCCTGCATAAAAAAATCCAGGAGCGATTTTTTTTAAAGATATGTGTGTTGTTCTAAAAATAGTAATGCTTATAATCTCAAATTTTCAGACTATCGGGTGAAAAAAGTTTCAGTAGGTGATATTATGACAAGGAGATTTCTAAGGGTTTCTCCTGACGACAGTATTTACAAATGCATAAAGATAATGTCAAATGAGGGAATAAGTAGTCTGTTAGTAGTCAGACAAGGAAAATTAGTTGGGATGATTACTTCAGGAGATATTTTTAATTTTTTAATAAAGAATCCAGGAAAAGATTTGAGAAATTCTAAATGCTTATCAATAGCCTCCAAAAGAATAGCCGTGATAAAACCCTCAGATGACTTACATTCGGCAATAAAGAAAATGTCTTATTTGAAATTCAGAAGACTTCCTGTAATTTCAAAAGGAAGGTTGCTTGGGTTGATTACTTTAAAAGACATTTTATCTGCGGACTCTTCCCTATTTGAATATTCAAAGGATTTTACAGATGAGATAAGAGAGGAGTCCTCAAAAATAAATAATCTGAAAGAGGAAAGCAGTTTCACAGGAAAATGCACAAATTGCAAAACTCCTGACGATCTTTTAAGAGTTGAGGGTATGTTTCTTTGCAACTATTGCAGAAAGGAGATGTTCTAAATA
>CAZEOE010000058.1:2324-3614 GCA_964513665.1 Candidatus Woesearchaeota archaeon
CTAACAAGCTGAACTTTCGCATCTTCTACTTGAGAAAAGTTTGTAGCACCAAGGCAAGATATTCCCATTTCATCGCAGGATTTGATGAAAGAAGCAGTAGCAGGACCATCCATCACGACAGCATATACTTTTTTCTTTGTGTCTCTTAATGATCTGGAGACTTCTTTGGAAGACACTTTCTTTATCACATCCATATTATTGTCTAGAAGCAAAGCCTCCTTACTTCCCCTGACTCTGGAATATAATTCCCTCATTTTTTCCTTCGCATTTCCTGAGTAGGCTTGTGACACATCATTCTCAGATGAAATATCGCTATGCGTCTGACCTCGGCTATCTCTTAGAAACTCCTCAATACTCATTCTTCTTCTCAGTGATATCAAAATTTCCTTGCTTGTTAATTCTTCGACTTCCTTTCCTTCAGGAGCCGATGCAATAAATGCAACCTTGGCGTGATTTATCAAGTTGTTAGCTATGAGTTTTCCACCTCTGTCTCCATCGACAAAGACTGTTAATTCTTTAGTGTTGCTCAATTCAATTATTTCTCTCGGCAATTTCGCACCGTCCATGCCTATTACATTATTGACTCTGTTTCTCAGAAGATTTACAACATCTGCTCTCCCTTCGACAACTATTATTTCTTTCCCAGATATATCTCCGCAAGGCAATTTATTTTCACCATATTCCTGTATTTTTTCAACTCTGGCATCATCTTTCAAAGAAGCAGACATTTCTCTAAAGCTATCTCCTCCATCCATCTGATTCATGAGTCTCTTAGCCCTGTCAAGAATAAAATCTCTCTTGCTGGCCCTTACATCCTCGACTTTAGTAATGGTTATCTCAGCCTCTGTAGGACCTATTCTGTCAATAGTCTCAAGTGCAGCCGCGATAAGAGTAGTTTCAGATTTATCCAGCGCGGTAGGAACTTGTATTTCACCAACAGATTTTCCATCAACAATCTCAAGATTCACTTCTATTCTTCCGATTTTTCCGTCTTTCTGGAGCTCTCTCATCTCCATATCAGATCCAAGGAGACCCTCAGTCTGACCAAAAATCGCACCTATCACATCTGGTTTTTCTAAAGGCCCTGCTGCCTTAAAAGATGCATATATCATATATTTTATCGATACTGGGCTTACTTTTGCCATTTTTTCTCCAATGAATCAAGAACTAAGTGTCTATCTAGAGTTTTTTACTCTTACTATATGTGAATATGAATATTAAAGTGATACTCCAACCACTTTCGTTCTCGATACTCACCCAGCCCCAAGGGCTATTTAAATGTTTGTTTTC
>CAZEOE010000058.1:3714-5495 GCA_964513665.1 Candidatus Woesearchaeota archaeon
CAAAAAGAACAATCTTTTTATATGACTCTTGATTAACACAGGAATGAGAATAATAACTTTGCACTGTGATTACATAAAATTCAAGCCACTTAAAAAAGCGTTGAAAAGTGCAGACGAATTGAAAGACTTTGAACTTAAAGAAGTAAAAGACCCTCTTGTTGTTTTAACTTCTGTGGAGGAAGGAGACAACGATCAGACGATAAAAGAACTTGTTAAAAATGTAAAGAAAACAGCCGATGAGGTGAAAGCGAAGAATATAGTTCTATATCCCTACGCACATTTATCGTCTCATCTAGCTACTCCTGACACAGCAAAAGAGTATCTTGTTGAAGCAGAGGCTGTGCTAAAAAAAGAGTCATTCAACGTGATAAGAGCACCATTTGGATATTATAAGGAATTCGAATTGAAGTGTAAGGGTCATCCACTCTCAGAACTTTCAAAAGAATTTGGACCTTTACATGAAAATAAAGATGTGATAAATGCTGTCTCGAAGGAAAAAATTACAGAGGAAAAAGAAGAGAGTATTCCGAAAATTCTCAGAGAGATATCCAGATCAAAACTAGACACGTCTAAATTAAAAGAAAACGACCATAGAATTTTAGGGCAAAAATTGGACTTATTCAGCTTTAATGAATCCTCTCCTGGCTCTGTATTTTGGCATAAGAACGGGATGTTTATTTTCAATGAACTTATGAAGTTCTCAAGGGAATTACATGAACAGTTCGGATATGAGGAAATATCTACGCCTCAAATTTTAGACAATAAACTATGGAAAGTTTCAGGACATTGGTTTCATTATAGAGAGGGCATGTTCCTAACTGAATATGAAGGCAAGTCTGCAGGAATAAAACCGATGAACTGTCCTGGGATGATGTTAGTTTACAAGACCAAAACACGTTCCTACAGAGACTTACCTGTTAAGTTATTTGAATTTGGAATTGACCATAGAAAAGAATTGTCGGGAGTGCTTGCAGGTCTTTTTAGACTTATCAAATTCACACAGGATGATGCTCATATATTCTGTCTAAAGAGTCAAATCGGTCAGGAAATAGAAAATGTATTGAGAATGATAAAAATAATATACAAAGATACTTTCAATTTTGATTATTCATTGGAATTATCAACGAGACCTGAGAAATTTATGGGTGAAAAGCCTGATTGGGACTACGCGGAAAGAGAGCTTGAGAATGCATTGAAAAAATTAAAGGTAAAATACAAACTCAACAAAGGAGATGGAGCCTTCTATGGACCGAAGATAGACATCCATATAAAAGACTCTTTAGGAAGAGATTGGCAATGTGCTACAATACAATTAGACATGCAGATGCCAAAAAGATTCGAACTTGAATTCACGACAAAAGAAAACAAACAGGAAACGCCATTATTAATCCATCGTGCAATTTTCGGATCCTTAGAAAGATTTATAGGAATACTACTTGAGAGCACCAATGGAGCACTCCCTTTATGGATTTCCCCGATACAATGCAGAATTATTAGTTTTACAGATCGTAATATAAAACACGCAGAAAAAGTAAAGGATATTTTAAAGAAGAGTATTCCAAACTTAAGAATTGACGCAGATTTAAACTCAACAACAGTAAACGAAAAAGTAAGAAATGCAGAAATGCTAAGAATACCGTATACGATAACTATAGGGGACAAGGAAGAAGAGAAAGGAACTCTCGCAGTAAAGGAGAGAGGAGCAAAGCCAAAATTCGGAATAAAAATGGAAGAGTTCATATCTGATATAAAAAACAAAATTGAAAACAGAAGTTGAAGGC
>CAZEOE010000059.1:0-5314 GCA_964513665.1 Candidatus Woesearchaeota archaeon
AAGATTTTATTTCTCATATTTAGTTGAAATCTGCGTTATTTATAATATTTTGTGAGGACTTTGTTTATAATCTTTTACTCTAAAGCAGAGCTATATTTTAGAGAGAGTATTTTATTTAATTTGGTTAGTTTTTATTTAACAAATTCAACATTTACTTTATCTCTGAATTTTTCATCACCCGTAAGAAACTTTAGATTCATTGATTTAGCAATGCAGTACCCAATACAATCTATATAACTTATATCTTCTTTCTTATTTTCAAATCTAAGTTTACTTGCTTCTAGCGCAATATCTAATCTTATTACATTTACTAATCTGAAATCCATTCTTTTTATTAAAAAATCCGCAGTTTTTTGATCTTGAGTTCTTAAGAGGAAATAATATATCTCAGCCATATTCAATATACTGGTTGTTATGATTTCACCTTTATATTTTTCATAATTTTTACTATTCTGCATGATTTCTAAAACAGCATAAGTATCAAAAAAGTAATTCATTGTTACGCCTCAAACTCTTTGTCAATTTCTTTTAAGGTTTCTTTAATATTGACATTTCTCAAATCTACTTTTTTAGCTAATAACGATAAATTTTCAACATTCATCCTGTCGTTTGGTTCAATTGTAAGCGAAATCTCAGAGCCTTCTTTTATTTTTTCTTTGTTTACAATTTCAACAGGCAATACTATTCCAAGCGAATTGCCCCATTTCCTGACTTTGGTTTTTATAAATTCCATAATTATATTTGTATAATTAATTTATAAATCTTTCTTTACAAGACTCACTTTGCGGAAGCAAGTTATAATTTGGTGTTGTTCAGATGATAAAAGTCTCGTCCATTTTTTTCCTGATGAAAGCATTGATGCTCGATATTGTTTTTTCCATTATTTTGTTTAGTGCTTCTTTGCTGTAAAATGCTATATGTGGTGTGAATACTACATTGTCTCTTCTCAAGAGCTCGTGATCTTTTGTTAAGAGATTCATTTCCTTTCTGTCTTTTGCGCCATGGAGTATTTCTTTTTCTTCTTTGATTAGATTTTCTCCTTCTATTACATCTAATCCTGCTCCTGCAACTATGCCTTTGTCTAAGGCGTTAAGCAGTGCTGAGCTGTCTATAAGGGCACCTCTAGCTGTGTTGATTATGATTACTCCTTTTTTCATTTTTTTGAATGCGGAATTATCGAGCATATGGTGGTTTTCTTTTGAATAGGGTACATGGATGGAAATTATATCTGATTTTTTTAATAAGGTATCTATTTTTACATATTCAAATCCGAGTTGTTTTGCCAGGAAGTCGTCTTCATGTCTGTCATAAACTAAAACTTTCATTTCGAATCCTCTTGCTATTCTTATAGTGTGTTTGCCGATTTTTCCAGCTCCTATTACTCCTAGAGTTTTTCCTTGAAGATCAAATCCCATTAACCCATCTATGCAGAAGTCGTTTGATAACTTTCTCAAATGTGAGAGGTGGATTTTTCTTGATAAAGAAAGGAGAAGGGCAAAGGCATGTTCGGCTACAGTGTTTTCTCCATAGGCTGGAACGTTGCATACCCTTACTTTTCTTTTTTTGCATTCTTTGATGTCAATGTGGTCGAAGCCCATAGATCTTGTCGTGACAAGTTTTAATTTTTTCATTTTATCTAAAACATTTTTTCCAACTTTGGAATATATGAATACAGATATTACTTCGAAGTCTTTGACAATTTCTAGATTGTTTTCGTTTAACGGTTCGGAAATGAATTTTATCTTGTGTCCTTTTAGGTTCTTCTCAAGAAATTCTTTTTCCCATATCTGAGTTTCGAAGAAAGCTATTTTCATTTTATCCTCTTTTCGTATTGGAAGAACTTTCAATATTTAAATTGTTTGATAGTATTAATCAGGAAAGGTTATAAATCTACAGATTTTGTTTTATTTATGAAGAATGAGCCGAAGATTGATAAAGTGGACTTTTTGAAGATTGAGAAAAGGTGGCAAAAGCGCTGGGAGGAAGAAAAGGCTTTTGAGGCAAACGAAGATTCGAAGAAAAAGAAGTTTTATGTTTTGGAAATGTTTCCATATCCTTCCTCTTCAGGACTGCATATGGGTCACGCTTTGAATTATACTATTGGAGATATATTTGCAAGGTATAAGAGGATGCAAGGT
This sequence comes from Candidatus Woesearchaeota archaeon, assembly GCA_964513665.1. Taxonomy (GTDB): domain Archaea; phylum Nanobdellota; class Nanobdellia; order Pacearchaeales; family GW2011-AR1; genus UBA73. The sequence continues at coordinate 2,139 of CAZEOE010000059.1, forward strand.
TTTAATGTTCTGCATCCAATAGGCTTTGATTCTTTTGGACTTCCTGCTGAGAACGCTGCGATAAAGGCTAAGTCTCATCCAAAGAAGTTTACCGAGGAAGCTATAAAGAATTATATTAAACAGATGAAGTCTCTTGGGATTAGTTATGATTGGTCAAGGGTTGTTGAGACTCACAAACCTGATTATTATAAATGGGATCAATGGATTTTTTTGAAGATGTATGAGAAGGGATTGGTTTACAGGAAAAAATCTCCTGTAAATTGGTGTCCCAAATGCAATACTGTATTGGCAAATGAGCAAGTACAGGGAGGCAAATGTTGGAGGCATGAGGATACAAATGTGGAAGTTAAACATCTTGAGCAGTGGTATCTTAAAATAACTGAATATGCTAATGAGTTGTATGAGGATTTGAATAAACTGGATGATTGGCCCGAACTTATAAAAACTTTGCAGAGAAATTGGATAAATAGAAGCGAAGGCACAGAGGTAATTTTTAAGGTAAATGGGAGAGGATGGAAAGTTTTTACCACACGACCTGATACTCTTTTTGGAGTTACTTTCTTAGTCATTTCTGCGCAACATCCCGAGCTTGCGAGCCTTGTCACAAAAGAACAGGCGGGCAAGGTTGAAAATTTCATTAAAAAAATAAACTCTGTAAAAGAAGAGGATTTAGATACGATGAATAAGGAAGGCGTTTTTACAGGTAGCTATGCTGAGCATCCTCTCACAAAACAAAAGATACCTATATGGGCTGGCAACTTTGTTCTTGCAGACTATGGCTCTGGGATGGTGATGGCAGTCCCTGCACATGACCAGAGAGATTTTGAATTTGCAAAGAAATATGACTTGCCTATTCAAATTGTTATTTCAGACAACGGTAAAAAATATGGTGAAAAGGCGTATGAGGGTCCAGGGATATTGGTAAACTCTGAGGGTTTTGATGGTTTGTTAAGTGCTGAAGCTAAGATTCATATAACCAAAGCTTTAGAGTTAAAGAAATTAGGAAAGTCTGTAACAAATTTCAGATTGAGGGATTGGTTGATTTCTAGACAAAGATTTTGGGGAACTCCAATTCCTATTGTTTATTGTGATAAGTGCGGGACTGTTCCTGTTTCTGAAAAAGAACTTCCTGTAAAACTGCCTGAAGATATAAAATTTGAGGAAGTGAAAAATCCTTTAGTGAATTATGATAAGTTTGTAAATGTCAAATGTCCAAATTGCAAAGGAAATGCGAGAAGGGAAACTGATACAATGGATACTTTTGTAAATTCTTCGTGGTATTATTTGAGATACTGCGATCCTGACAACAAGAAGGAAATATTTGGGAAGGAAAAGGAGAGTTATTGGTGCCCAATTGATTTTTATATTGGAGGTAAGGAGCATGCTTGTTCGCATTTGATATATATACGTTTCTATACTAAGTTCCTTCGCGACATTGGTCTTTTAAAATTTGGCGAACCAGCAAAGAGATTGTTTAATCAGGGTTTTCTTCTTGGCGAGGATGGAGAAAAGATGAGCAAATCTAAGGGGAATGTGGTTCTTCCTGAGGAAGTTTCTAAGAAGTATGGAATAGACACTGCGCGCTTGTTTCTTGTATCTGTTGCAGGTCCAGATAAGGATATAGTCTGGAGCGATAATGGTGCGGAGGGCAGTTTGAGATTTGTGAAAAAACTTCTTGAATTTGTTTCTAATTTCAAAGAAAAGCCGACGAGTCGGAAGGTTCAGAGCAAATTGAATAAGACTATAAAACTTGTGACGGAGGATATAGAATACTTGAAGTATAATTTTGCGATTATTAAGTTAAGGGAGTTTTTTGATAAGATTGATGACATTTCAAGAAAGGATTTGGAGAAATTTGTTAAACTTATTTCTCCTTTTTGCCCACATATAGCTGAAGAGCTTTGGAGCAAACTTGGGAACGATTCTTTGGTATCTTTGGAGTCTTGGCCGGAATTTGACGAATCTAAGATAGACGAGGAACTTGAGAAGGCAGGTCAATTTTCAGACCAATTGGTTGCTGATATCTTGAACATTATGAGGATAATGAAGGAGAAAGGAGAAGAGGCAGAAAAAGTTTTCATATATGCGCTTCCTAAAGAAAATCCTCTTTATTCTGAGAAGGAAATTTCTATAAGGGTTAATAAGCCTGTGAGGATTTTTTCTGTTGCGGATAAAAATAAGCACGACCCTCAGGGAAAGAGTTCAAAGGCAAAGCCCGGGAAGCCTGCGATTTTTGTTGAGTGATTATTAAGTGGTAACTGATAGAAATATTTATAAGAGTTAACTTTCTTGGAGAAATATGAAATATAGTAATGGACGAGTTGAGATAAGAAAAACTGTCGAACAAGACAAGCCGTTTCCGGGAAAAGTTATAGAGCAAATGCCGAGGTTGCTTGAAGAGGAAAGATCTCCTTGGTATGTTGCGCACTTTGCGAAAGAAAGAATTGCTCATGCTCATGAGTTTCCTGATTTAAGGAGTTATCTTTATGTTTCTGATTTAATTGCTTATGATTCAGATGAGAGAAGCACAGATGTTAAGTTTATTCTAACAGTTGATAAAAATAGAAGAGTAACTGGAAAAGGGAGAGAGGCTTTGGAATTGATAAATACAGATGCAGAATGGACTTCAGATTATGCACTCCGTTTATCTAACGAACTATATGATTCACTTCCCGGAATTGTTGTTGCCAGAGCTGACCTGGGAGTTTTGGGAAGAAATTTAACTGAGGCAGAAGCTCTTGAGAGTAAAGCTTTGAGAATTTTACTAAGGCATCCTAGTGAGGTTCCTCCAGAGTTTGCAGAGGATCCACAGTTACTTAGGGAATATCTTGGTTGGGTAAAAGGTCAAACGAAACAAGATACAAACACGGGTGTTTATTTTGATGTAAATTCTAATGTTGCAAAGCTTAGGGTGTGGTTTGTTAACGGGCTTGGGAGCAGGTCTGACGCTTTTGGCAGGCTCAATCTTGTCTATGGCCTTGGTCGTTTCGTCGGGCATTTAGCGCCAGAGGCGCGAGATGCGTCCGGGAACGTTAGGCAAGGAATTACTGCAGATCACGGAGAAGAATCGGGTTTTTAATACGATTTTTAAAGGCATAAACAAACTGCGGAGACTAGGATTCTACAAGCTTTCTTTAGAAAAGAAATCTTCTAGGAGTTGAAAGAAACTATAATTC
>CAZEOE010000060.1:0-5277 GCA_964513665.1 Candidatus Woesearchaeota archaeon
TTGAACTCGGCCATGTGAGTCTCCTAGTGCGTCCCTACGCCTCGAAACCGAGGCCCGGGCGCGTCAGTTGGGTGTTCTTGAGACCCGCGACCAGACGGGCGACTCCCGGCTCGAGCGCGCGTCGATCGGCCGACGCGGGAAGGAGCGGGCGCCCGCCATCGAGACCCGCAGCCGCGAGCGCGGCGGGGTCCGGTGGAGGGGGTGCGACCTGCGCGGGCGCGGAGGGGGCGGGTGCGGCCGCCGCGTCCATGCCCTTCGCCATGCGGTAGAGAGCGACGGCGGCTACGGCGCCGCCGGGGGTAAGTGCGAGCCTGGGGTCGAGCCCGAGGGACTGCCACAGGTGGCCGACGTCCCGCGCGGTGTTGCCGTCGCGGAACTCGGGGAACGCTGGGCTCCCGTCGGGGTTCGTGTGGGCCGCCATCGACTCGACGAGGGTGTCGGCGGTCGCGGCAAGCTGCGCCTGCTCGGCCTCCGCGGCCTCGCGCTCGCGGTACGGGGCCTCGAAGGACTCCCGCCACGCATCGAAGTCCGCCTTGCGCTGGGCGTCGACCTGCTCCTGGAGCCACTGCTGGGCCTTCCAGGGCTCGCCGGCCTCCTGCGCGACCCGGCCGATCTCGGCGTAGAGCTGCCAGTCGATGCCCTTCGCCTCGGGCGCCGCCTCGGGCTGCGCCGGCTGCGGGTTGGCGCGAAGCTGCGCCAGCTCGGCCTGAAGCCGCTGCGCCTCCGCGTGCCACCCGCGCGCCGACTCGGCCGCCTTGACGAGGTTCGCCTCGTACTCGGCCGCCTTGCGCTGGACCGGCTGCAGGCGCTCGAGCTGGCTCTTGTAGGCGCGCTCGGCCTCGGAGAGGTCCGCGAACTCCTTGCCCGCGAACTTGAACTTGGGCTTGGCGTCGGGCAGGTCTGGGATCCCATCCGTGACTTCCACCGCCTTGGGCTGGGGCTTCTGGACGGGCTCCCCCTCCCCGGTCTTGACGAAGCGGCCGCCGGCGTCTCGCGCGCGGGGGTCGGCCTCGCGCTGGGTCGCGGGCTCCGGCCCGTCGTCCATCACCCCCGGCAACTTCGGGGTCTTCGGCGGGATCGGCTTCAGGACGATCGGCTTCGCGGCTGCGGCGGCGTCCGGCTGGGCTCCCGTATCCGGGGCTCCAGCGGGCGCGACGGGGGTGGCGCTGGGCGCGGACCCCGCGGCGGCGGCTGGCGCGGCGGTACTCATTGGACTCTCCTTGCGCGAGGTACGCGCAGATTCCCTGACATCGAGTCAAGCATACCCCCGGGTGTCAAGCAGGCCGAGCGAGAAGGGGGGGGCTGGGTCCCATATTCAGCATCCAGCCCCCTGGGTCGACGGGTTAGGGCCAGGCGGCCCGGGCCGGGCAGCCGGCCTGCGGTCGCGCTCCCGAATCGCGGCCCGCGTCGCGGCCACAGTCTCGAGTCGCGGCCCGCGTAACCCGAGGCAATGCAGCAGGATAGCGCGACGCCTGGGCGGGGTGGAGGGCAGGGCCGCGGGGGACTATACCGATCGGTATACGGGGATTTATGCTCGACGTGAGCCTATTTCCTCCCGCGCCCCGCGCCGTGACAATCTTTGGCGCGACGCATCTCCAACCTGCTCAAGCGCTTGCCGCGAATTGGCGCGCCGAGACAATCTTCGGCACCGCTACTCCTATTGCGGGCCGCGCTCCGGCGCTGATTCGATTGCACTTGCGCGAATCCGCTTGACGTGGCGCGGACCTTGCTTAGATTGGAGGGCAGGGAGCGAGGACATGAAGGCATTCATGAGCGACAGGGACGAGCGGCCGGCAGGAGCGTGCGACAGACTGACGTGCTGCAACGCGATCCTTCGGGGGATCGACGCCAATGCTGCCGTGGCCGAGGCGCGGCGCATCTTAACGACGGTCGATGAGCAGGCGGACCACGTTGAGACGCTCGCCACTCTCGCCTCTGACCGAGCGCGCGATATCGCATGGGACGAGCAGACAGACGCGGGAGATGCGGCGCGGGCACTTGCCGAAGCACTCGCGGCATTCGTGGGGGACGAGCAGTGAGCGCCCCCGCGACTCACCCGTGCGATGCGTGCGGCGGGACGGGCACTGCGATCGAGTACGCTTACGAGCCGGCGCGACACTCGGCACGGTTCCAGCATCATCCCGCGTGTGAGGCATTCGTCCCGGGCTCGGTCTTCGCGTGCGAGTGTCCGCCTCCGCCCTGCCCAGTCTGCCTCGGCGCGGGAAGCTTCCCCGACCGGATGCCGGCGCGAGATGCGCTGGCGGATGCGGAGACGCTGCGAGGCTTCTGCGACGAAAACATCTACTCCCGCGACTTTCCGCTTTTCAGCTCCTATCCACTGATCGCAATCTGGAAATGCGGAAATAGCGGTTGGACAGTCCGCTCAATCAATCGGCGTAGAGAGTACGAGGCTTGGTCGCGGGCGGAATGTCAAGCCCGCGCCGCCTTCCGCGCGGTGCCGGGCCTGAGAGGAGAGTAGCCATGCGCGACCGCAAAACCGGTGAAGAAATCCGCCCGTTTGGGTATGAGTTGGATCAGGCAGGGTCGCCTATTCGCAAGACGTTACCGCCGCTGTCCGGCCGAGATTTCGGTGCCGATCCACTCGGGGACGGCACGTTCCGCATGGTGCCAAGCGGGCGGATTGTGGACTACGAAACACGGTGCAGGATCCTGAGAGGAGAGGAGTAGACCATGCGAGCGAAGTTTGCCGATCCTAGGCTGTATGGCGCGTGCGAGTGGTGCAATGGTGACGCGGCCGAGATTCAACCGGGGCCTCATCCGGCGCTCAATCGCGTGCCGATGGCAGATGGCACGACCGCGTTTCTGTGTGATGGCTGTCAAACACGAGCCACTAGTGGCCTACGCGTTGTGATGGAGGATTGACCGATGCGAGCATTTCTCAGTACGGGAGCGAATCGGGAGTTTCCGGGCGATCCGCAAATTCGGTGCAGCGCTTATTCGCTTGGGCCGATGGCCGTGCGCGAGGCGCGCGCCATCTTGGCGGAGACAGAGCCTAAGGCGGGATACTCGTGCGCCTATGTACAGTTTGAGCAAGAGCCTACTGAGGCGCTTGCCGATGCACTGCGGGCGTTTGTTGGGGAGGAGTAACCATGCGAATCGGTGAACGTGTCGAGCTGCATCCAGGGACCGACGCCTGGATGCGCGGGGACCGGTACGGGGAGATTGTGGCCGTGGTCGAGCGCCATGGGCACGTCACGAGCGTACGTGTGAAGATGGACAAGAGCGGCAGAGTGGTACGGCTCGATCCGAGCCGAGTGGAGGCAATCTGATGACCAAGAAAGACTATCAGGCAATCGCGCGGGCGGTGTACGCGACGCGCGAGATGATCTACCGCAACCCAAGTCACGACGAGGTGCGGGACGCGCTGCTCGCGGATCTGACGGAGCGGCTGTGCGGCATCATGCAGGCCGACAATCCGCGCTTCGACCGCGCGCGGTTCCTCGAGGCTTGCGAGACGGGGCGGTGTAAGGGGATGCCGCGATGACGCGCGGCACGGCGGAAAGCTATCGAGTCTTCGTGCGTAACTGGTGGCGCTGGGAGCACAGCCAGTTCAGCGGCCGTGTCAAGGTGCCAGATCCGGGCGCGCGAAAGACGACGCTCGCGCGTGGATGCACGTACGACGAAGCGCGTGAGATGTGCGAACGTTACGCTGCGACTCACGCTCCGGGGCCGCTCAGCCGCAAGGCTGAGTTCGAACGCGAATGAGGCCCCGCGTACTGCCGTGCGACCGCGTGAGGTACGCGGCGACCGTGGCCGCGCTGCTGGCGGTGTACGCGCTGCTGTGGGGGCTGGACGTCGTGTCCAGACTCGTGGGCCGGGGGCCGGTCGTGGACCGAGAGGGGCGCTACCCGTGGGAATCCTGATAGGGCCGCTGCTCGTCTGGCCGTCCCGAGTGTGGCTGGTTGCCGTGGCGGGATGGCTGCTAACGGTCGCGGCAGGGTGCGGGGGCGGGGCGGAGGTCACGGGGCCGTCTGAGATTCAGACAGCACAGGAGCCCGCCTTGGCCCCGCTGCGGATACCGGACAGGCTCAGGCTCGTCTGGGGGTCAATGGACACGGCTGCGGGGCCTGTGGTGCGTTTCGGGGCCAACGCGGTCGCGCTCCAGATCGGGACGTGGGGAGAGGACGTGACCCCGTTCGCGCGCTGGGCTCGGGAGAGGGGGATCGTGGTGCTCCCCTTCGTCGAGCAATGCTTCTGGCAGGCTCGGGGGGCATGGGACGGATGCTGGGCCAGGGTCGAGACTTGGGCCAAGCCGCTACGGGATGCCGGGGTGCTGGCCGGATGGCATGTCTCGGACGAGTGGGCCTATCGGGGGCAGTCTCAGGCCGTGCGGGACGAGGCCGTGGCCTACGTGCGGGCGCGGACGGGGCTCGAGGTCCTCAATACTGAGTGGGTGGACTCGGTGCTCCATCGGGACTACCGGCGGCCGCAAGGGCGGTTCTTCGGGGTGAACTGCTATGCCTATGCCAGCCGGACCCCGTGGCACACGCAGGGGTGTGTCGACACGTTCGAGCGGCACCCTGAGTGGAACCTCGTGGTAGTCCCGGCCTTCGCGGGCGGGAACATGGCCGGACCCTACGATCAGGCAAAGTGGGAGGCGATGGCGGATCGGACGGGAAAGAGCATCGCGTTCTGGAGCTGGGAGCAGTGACGCGCGAATGCCGGATTGGCTGTCTCGCGTGGTTCGCCGGCCTAACGCGCCAAGTAGCGCCGCGCGGGTTCCAGCAGCGCGCCCCAGTTCTCGACGGCCGCGATAGCCCAGTTGCAAGTCTGGTGCACGAGCCCGCGAACACGCTTTGTGTCGTGGCAGTGGTCAACCACTGGCTCGCGCATCGGCTCCATGCAGCACGCGCAACGGCCGGCTTGGTCGACCAGCATGCGAAGCCAGTCGGAAACGGTGATACCGTAACGCTTCTTGAGACCGTATTTCCACACGTTGCGCGATCGGGAGGCCTTGCCTTTCGGGGTTTTCCGGTAGGCGTTAAGTCGAGCACGAGCCCGTGCTTTGTTCTCCGGTTTGCTGAGGTACTTGGCTTTTGATCGCTTTGCGGAGATGCGACCGGCTTCGGTCTTCCACCAAGGCAGTTTTACCATGCCATAGTCTAGCACGGGAGGGAAGGGCATGACGGAGTGTCGAATCGGATCAGTCTCATGGTTTTGTGGCGTGTGGTGGCTGGGCCTGAGTTGGGCGGCCCACACGATCGCGAAGGGGGCGGCGAGGGCGGGATGGTTCGGACTCGCCTGGGCGGCGATAGG
>CAZEOE010000061.1:0-5269 GCA_964513665.1 Candidatus Woesearchaeota archaeon
CATACGTCGCATCCGCGGTCTTCGCCACCAGTCCGGCAGCCAGGGCATCCAGAGCGGTCAACTCGCTGCGCTCGGTCTCCTGGACATGGTGCTGGTCCTCACCGCCGCGCACCTGCTGCAAACTGGCGTGAAGCCTGGTTTCCAGGTCGGCAAGGCTCGACCCGCTCTTGCTGATCGTGTCCCACTCGATGCCCGGCTGCCCCGACAGGATGAACCAGATCTGGTCGAACCAGCGCAGCAGCTCCATCCGGTCGATTTCCCGCCCGACCTGGGCCGGTGGGCGAGGGAGTCTGGTGAACGGCCCTTGTACCGGCATCTCAGTACCTGAGCGGAATGGTGTCTTCCGCTGCGCTGATCAGCGTGAAATCGCAGTCGTCGGAGATGGCGAACTCGTACCGGCGCGACTCGTAAATCCCCATCGGTCCCAGCGAGACGATGAAATCCCGGTCCCCCCGCGGGATCAGCGGCACCTCGATGTGGTTTGACCAGACATCGTCCCCGTCGTCGGCGTAGCGGACAAACAACGCCCCGCTGGTCGACGAGCCGCGGCGCAGCTTGATGAACAGGTTGCGGCAGCGCTTTCGGTAGGGCGTCCCGCCGTCGTCCCAAGGGGTGCGCAGCCATGCCTTGATCGGTCGTCCGCCGATGTCCTCGAAGCTCGTCGGGTCGAGTTCGTAAATCTGGCTGCCGGATGTTGACATGATCAGGTGCTTGTTCCATGTCGTCACATAGCAGGAGTGCATCCCCTGGAACGCCGCCTGCACGCCGGTCCCGAGCACCCAAGACCCCCAGGGCGACCAGACATCATGCTTGAAGTCGTAGCACCAGGTCTTGCCCTCGGTAGGGAACTGCAACAGGTACAAGGCCCGACCGTCCACCGAGATGCACTGCCCGACTGCGTCATGGGTGGCTGCGTAGGAGGCCAGAATCTGCTCGATCGGCAGGGAGATGATGCGCGGGGTGCGCCCGTCGATGCGCACGACGACCTTTTTCTGGTCGATCTCGCACAGGGCGAAGCTGGTGTTGTCAACGTGCGCCACCGAGTAGGTCGCCAGCAGCCCAGCGTTGACGAAAGCGGTCGTGAGCGGGCTGAACGGCGTCACACCGTCATCGACCCAGGTCTCCATCCCCTCCTGCCCCCAGGCGTGGATTTCCTGCGAGAACACCCGCAGACTCTTGAGGATGTCACCCTTGGCATCGCACGAGGCCGGTGCGTCAGAGCTGCCCCAGAAGGTGTTGTCGAGCAGTCCGGTCGCAGGGCGCGTGTCGGTGAACCCGAACTTGGCCGTACCGGCGAAATTGGCAAGGAAACGGTTGTTGATGTAGGCGACATGCGTAGCGGTGTCCGGAACGCCGGCGCCGGACGGGTACTTGGTGCGAATGGGGACGCCGGTATCCGCGGGCTGGAACGTGTAGACCAGCTTGCCGTTGGCGATGTAAAGCCAGGGGGTGCCGTCCAGCGCCTGCCCGTCAGCGAAAGTCGCCGGAGTGCCGATAGCCAGGGCGTCGTCGGTGAAATCGACAAACCCGCCTCCGGAGTTGACGCGAAACACCTTCCCGCCCGAGACCGCGATCAGCCGGTCAACCGCCCGCCAGTAGAAAAGCCCGTCCCCCGGCTGGTTGGTCTGCAGGTTGGTGAACAGCTTGAGTCCGGGGCGGCGCTGTGAAATCAACCGCCCGTCGGGGATGATGTCGTAAACCAGGTTGCTCACATCCTCCGGGCTGAGAACGCCGGGGGCGAACGGGTCCGCGTTGTAGTACGGCACCTGGTTGAGCTGCAGGGCTTTCACGCGACGATCTCCATGCTGAACCAGTTCTTCGTGGTGTTGAGCAGGGTCTGGTCAGACCCGCTGGTCTGGTACACCTGTATCTGGAAGTAATCCCCGGCCACAACTTCGATCGGCGCCGAATGGAGATGGATTTCCGTCGAAACGCCCGTCACCGGCTGAACAGTCACATCGGGCAGCCCGTTGATGTGTGCGCCGTTCTTGATAATTCTGGCGCGCCGGTACCCTGTCGCATTGGCGGAGAAGGACACGTTCGCCTTGACGACGACTTTCTGCGTGTCCTGCAGCACAGTGAGTTTCCCCTGCCCCTGGCTGGCGAGCTGCGCCCCGCCGGCGCTGTAGACATCTCCGGAGCCAAACAGCGCATCGCCCTTGCAAGTGAACACCGCGGTTCCCGAGGTCGTCGTGTTGCCGACGACACGATCCCAGGTCGGCTCGGAAGCATCCGATGTGCCTGCCGTCGTGCAGATGAACCAGTCGCCCAGGCTGACCACCTGGTCGTCGAGCGAGTACGCGGTATTTGAGGCGAACAGGTTGCCGCCGACCGTTATCAGCTTGTTGTTGGGTATGGTCATCTCGGCGACCGCCCCGGCAATGAAATGCGACGAATCCATCGCTCTCCGCGAGGCGATGTAATTGGCGGTGTACGGGCGCGGTAGATTGTTCACCAGCCCGTAAGTGAGTGGCGCGTCGTTGCCGTAATTGACCAGATTGAGCACCGTCCAGTCGCGGCAGGTGAACGTCACGGTTCCTGAGACGACGGTATCGCCCTCGTTGGCGGGCCAGGTCGGCTCAGTGGATGTCGTTCCAGCGATCGTCACCTCGTACACAAATCCGTCATCGGAGGTTGCGACAACCGTGTCCCCCAGCAGATATTCTGTATTGGCAAGGAACGGCGGCGAGTCGATCACAACCCCGAAATCCCGGTTCCTGATGATGTTGCCGAAGCACGTCACGCCGGATACGTCATCCATACGGATTGCCGTAGTGCGGTTGGTCGGGGTCGTTGCCTCGCTGGACGCAAGGAACGAGTTGTTGGTGATCGATCCGAAGTTGCAGGTGTCGCGCAGCCAAACATCGTGGTATGGAGTATGCGTCGACTCCGGACGCTGATAGAACAGGTTGTTCGAGATGAAAAACCCGTTGCGTTTCGTAATGTGAACCCCGCCCTTGAACGAGTTGAGATGTGACCCGATCAGTACCAGGCCGGGTTGCTGGGACTCTGTCGTCGTCACCAGGCCATAGTTGCACGCCACGGCGTTGACGCCGATGATCGTCGGCCCTTCCGTGTGGCCGGTGACTTCAATAGCCTTGTCGAACCAGAGGATGTGGCAGCCGTTGATCTTGCTCCCGGTCGCCGTGTCGAAGATAATGCCCGACCCGGTCGCGTCCGGATTTTGCACCCGACCGACGACGTGGATGTTGTCAAGGCTGCACAGCGCCCCTCCGCCCGTGGTGCTTATTGAGGTGGGCCGCCCGATGTGAACCCCATTGAACCAGCTATTCGCCAGAGCGTAGGTGTTTGCCACCCGGCAATTGATGTTGTACAGGCGCAGCTCGACTGCCGATCCGCCTCCGACGCCGTCGTATTCCCCGGTGAACACCTTGAACGCCGTGCCTGTCGAGCCGCCGGACGAACACGCCTTCATGACCGAGAAATCATGGAAGCTAGACATCCCGCTGGAGTCCGGTGTGCCGAGAGAGTAAGGCACCGTGATGTCGAACCCGCAGCTTGTCGGATCGGTGAAGTAGAATAAAGTAACGTCCATCCCTTCGCCGTACATGGCGAAATTGGTCGTCGCGGCTATGAGAATCTGCTCCGAACAGATGTACACCCCGGCAGGGAAGAACAGCGCAAACCCGTTGGTCGCCGCATCTTCAAGCGCCGCGAGAATTTCCGTCGTCGTGTCGGTCGCGCCGTCGCCTACCACGCCGTAGGAGAGCGCCGAAACCATCCCCGTGCTGGCATCGCCATGCGACCCGCCGACACCGACCGCGGTCTCGTAGTCGTACACCGTGACTCCGTTCTCGTCCTTGATGACGACATGGTAGCCGCCGTTGCCGTAAAGCGTGGCGTTGGCATTGACCCCGTCCAGCGTATAGGGGTTCTGAGCCACGATCGTTCCGGCACGGTTGGTATAGACATCCTTGCGGTTGGACTCTCCGGTCGTGAGAGGGTGGTAAAAATCAATCGTCCCTCCGGTCAGCATCTTGGTGCCGGTCGTTATCGGAAAGATGAACTGCTCGAATAGGAACGCCATAGGTCACTCTCCCGGCTGAAAGTAAGTCGAAACATGGTCGATGTTGTAACTGACAATCCCGTCGCGCAGCGCGGTGAACTTCGCTTCTAGCATTTGCCGCTCGCCGATCGGCAGACTATACTCCGGCGCCAGGCGCGTTGCCAGTCCGTACTTGATCATTTCGAGCCACTCCATCGGCACGTCGTAAGTGTTCCCGGCGTCGAGCATCAGGTGGATGGGGCGGTCGCAGTCAAGAACAATGCGGTAGCGGGAATCCGGCGGGACGAAGCGCAGGTACAGTTTCGCCGTGCCGAGCTGCGCGTCGAAGTAAAATTCGACCGGGGTGCCTTCGACGTACTTGGAGGTCTGCTCCATGTAATCCGAACGGGACATCTTGAGCAGCGGCACTTCGTAACCGGACTCATCCAGCCGGGTCGCACCGAACACCCGGGTCGGGCGGAACAGTCCGTCGTTCGCGGCGTAGGCGTAAACAGGATCGCCCGCCGTCGCAGCTTCCGCAGTACCGGTTGTCAGGGTGATGCCGGTTGCCGAATCAACCGAGGCGACGGTATCCCAGTGGATCGAACCGTCTGCCAGCTTCACCCCGATGATGTTGGCTGCAGCGATACCGGTGGTGCTGTCGACCACCAGGGCTGTGCCGGACAGGGAAGTCAGCGAAGCCTTCGTGATATTCGGCGACCCGTTCGCCCCCGGCAGGCTGTAGACATGCTGCCCCGGCGCCGTAAACACCGTGCAGAACTGCTTGAGCCACAGGCCGTTTTCGACCTGCCAGCTCTTGAGCATCAGGTTGAGCGCCTCGTTGGCCTCGGAAATCTTGTCCGGGCGCGGATTTCTGGCGGCGTTGTACACCCCGCACAGCCGCAGGGCGGCGAGGACGAGTTCGGCCCGCACCGGATTGAGAAGCCCGTTACCTGACGTGGTCATAAATCCTCCGGATTGGCAGGCCCAACCTCGACAAACCTGTCTTCCCCTTCAGGCCGCGTCCACGGCGGGCGGGCAGTCTCGGGTCGGGCGCGAAGCAACTCCTGGGGGTGCCGTCTCTCGAAATCATCCTTGCAGACCATCATCCCATCCCACCGCTTGACTAGCTTCGACGCCTTGAACTCGAACCCACACACATCGCAGACCGCGTTGTAGTCGTGGGGCTTGAAATTGTTCATACGTTACGCTCGAAGTGCGGGGAGTCCCACCCCCACGCGCTGAAGCCCCACAGGTTCTTCG
>CAZEOE010000062.1:0-5203 GCA_964513665.1 Candidatus Woesearchaeota archaeon
TTCTTCTCTTCAAAGAATAAGTCAAATACAAAATCAAAATAGATACGAACAAAACCATATTGAAAAAGATAGCTACATAAAGCAAAGAGTTATCGTTTTGCTTCACAAAATTTTCAGAGGACTTTCCAACTAAGACAATTTTATCGTTTTCTCTGTCTTCCCCAAAACTAACTTCTCTCTTCTCCTCAGAAGAACAAGAAACATTTATTTGTTTTGTCAATGTCTCTCTCAGAGAACCATAGTTAACAAAAGCCTTAAGTTCATAATTCCCGCTCTTAATATTTTTAGGCACCTCAAGAGAAAATTCTGCCTCAGCCTTATCATCATCTTCCCCATATTCGTCTAAAACAATTTTCTCGCTCTTAGCGTTTATCTTCAAACCCTCATTAATAAGAGAAACAAACACTTCCCTCTGATCATCCTTTCCTGCATTTTCAATTCTAACTCTTGAATCAATAATATCTCCACAATAAACCGTTTCAGGGAAGTCTATCTCTGTTATCATTACCTTATCATCCTGTCTGTTTAAGTCTAAAGTTAAATAATTCCTATTACAGACCTCATCAGAAACAAAGACTATCAAAACAAAGTTAGACCCATCGTCAACATCCTCAGGAACAGTCAGACTAAATTTCACAATTTCGTCCTCTCCTGAATCTATCTTCACATCCTCGCTCGCACTGTCTATCGACTGATCATCTCCCATATCATATAAATGAGCCTCAACCTCAAAATCCTGGTCTTCGTTAAAATCATTGTCAATTCTGACTCTGACATCAATATTCTCTGAAACCTCAAAATCATCTCCTGAATCAGGATCCAAAATGTCTATTTTCACATTTGAATTAAGCTCCTTGCAAGAACCGGCATCAGAAAAGGCAGGCAGACATGAAGAAGTGCAACATACAAGAGCATCATTAGTATCTATCTCGCTACCTCCACAAATTTGTTTCCCTGTGCATAAATTGCCTCCGACTTCTGAACAGCTAAACTGACTAGTTGCACCAACAACGATATTCCAATATCTGCTAACTGAAAGAGCTCCATCTGAGAATCTCGCCTCAACATTGTAAATTCCAACATCTTCAGAAAACGTAAAAGTAGAACTCAAACCATTCTGTGTTTTTCTCACTATCCCGTTTACATACCATTCAACATTAACATTTTGTGAATCTATATCTAAGACTTCAGCACGTAATTCGCGAGTCTTCCCATCTATAACTACAATAGCATTCTCAACAGGTAATGCAGTTTTCACACGAGGAGCATCATTTACAGACATTATACTAAATTCCAATTCCTTCGTATCGATATTTCCCTCTCTGTCCTTAACAGAAACAATACATGAAGCCAAACCGTTATAATCTAATTCCCCTTTGTAACTTAACTCAGTCCCTTCCAAATCACACACGGCATTTTCCTCAGAAACAATATCAAAATCTAAGTTGGAATCTTTATCAGGATCACTCGCACTAAGAACACAAGTATATGACTCATCTTCTAAAATGTTAGACTCGCATTCAAAGTCAGAAAAAACAGGAGGAAGCCCACGATACGCAACATTAAGTGTTACTTCATTTGAAGAAACTTCATATTCTCCATCGTAAGCTACAAAACTAAATTTGCTTATCCCTGAATAGCCTCTCTTGGAATTCACATTCACCTTGTCTCCATCAAAATACACATCTATATTTTTATTGAGTCCGACAACCCTAAACTCAAGCTCAGAGTCTATATCTTTGAAATAGTCATACAATTCCAAAACATTCTCTGTTAAAGCGCCCTCATTCACATTTATCGGACCAATTTCATGTTCAAAAACAGGCGCATCATTAACAGGAGTTACTTTCAGATTTACTTTGTTGGAAACGCCCTTAGCCTTTCCATCATATGCAAAAAACACTACCCAATCCTCTCCAAAATAATCATCATCAGCAGAAAACGAAAAAGTCTCTCCATCCAAAGTGTTGACTTTTATATTTAAATCAGAGGATGTATCTTCAACCCCAAATACAAGCTCATCAGAATCGATGTCAGTTACAAAGTCTTTCATATTAACTTCAAATGTACTGCCCTCCTGCCATGAGAAATCAGGAACTAAAGAAAACTTAGGAACATAATTATATTGCCTTATAATCAAATCAAAAGATTCTGTCACAAAAAATTCACCATCGTATATAGTAACCTGAACATTATACTCGCCCGCATCATCATAATCAGTCTGCCATTTTAATTTTCCATCTTCAAAAACAAAGTTACTATTACTTATATGAAATACGGATATCTCATCATTCTCAAAATCGTTGGCATTTAAAGATATCTCGACCAAATCAGTTTCATCAAAAGTATAGCTTTCCTCTAGGTTGAGAACTGGTGCATCGTTCATACAATTAAGAGCTAAATCAGGATTATTCGGATTTATTTCAAAATCAGAATCGTCACAATCCTCACCTCCAACAATTTCAGAATCAAACCCATCCTCGTCAACATCACTCAAATCAACTCCGTCACAATTCTGATCAATTCCATCATAAGCTATTTCTTCAGCTCCAGGATAAACGCTTGCTCTTGTATCATCACAATCCAAATCAGAAGTAAATCCGTCTCTGTCCGCATCTCTTCCAGCTATGAGCCAATTTATAGAATTAAGAAATGCCCTCTCAGTTTCAGGACCCCAATAGGATGCACTAGGTACCCCGAAAAATACATTCCTCTCTATAAATGTTTTCCCCGTAAGAGTTCTCCCTCCTTTCTCGAAAGCTGCAATAGCATAATCAGCCACTAGACTATCATCAGAAAAAACACCAATAGTTCCAGCAGGTTTTTGTCCCTTAAGATAATGGAGCTTAAGATTTGTAGCACTCGTTATATAAGGTTTAAATTCTACAGGGATTTCTCTAGCTATGTCAAAATTTGGATTTATATTCTTCAACTTAGAAGTGCTGGACCTTGAAATAGTCGCACCACTAAGACCAAAGTCGTCATAATAATGAAAAGAATTCAAAATTATAGTTCTATACTTATAGTGTTGGACAATTGAAGGATCAGAAAATCTCTGATTTCCTATAATGATAAAATCATACTTTGAAAGATCTGCTCCTGAAATCTCACTCTCATAAATCAAATCATAATCATACCCCCGATCCAGAAGATATGACTCTAGTCCAGAATCTCTTCCAAGTTCATTTTTCAACAGTATAGCTACATCGCCTTGATCAGCAAAAACACTTCCTGAAAGAAGTAAAAATACAAACACAAAACTTGCGACGAATATCCATTTCCTATTTTCCACGTGACCCCTTCACGCTCTTTTTTACTCCATTTTTAACTTTCTTATTTTCCTTAACATCGTGCACTTTTTCAACAACAGGATGAGAAGAGTTATTTTTCCTTCTCATAAGTATAATCACCAGTATAAGAAAAATAACTGCTAAAATAGTTGTCGAAATTCCAAGAATAACTAAAATAGATAATCCATTTGAATTTCCATTTTCAGAACCTTCATTGTTGTCATCCTCAATATTTGAATCGTCAGATGATTCATTTAGATCGGAATCGTCTCCTCCAAATAAACCTCCAAAGAAACCTTTATCTTCCTTATCAATTGCGTCTCCGCTGGCTATAACTGTTATCCTAGAAGCAAGTCCGACCGGATTTCCTTCCTCCGGAACAAACTTAACAAGTATCTGTGTTTCAAAAGTGCCGGGCTCATCAGCAAATATAGTAAAATAAGCCTTTCTTTCTTCCCCAGGCTCCAATGTAAAGTTATTGTCGATTAAATCAACATTATCGGCAAGCTCTCCAGCTGGCTCCAAAACAACTGTAACAGATACATCGTTGTCATTTATTATGCGGATGAACCTCTCTATTTCATCTCCTACGTCCGATCTAACAACAGAAACGCCATTGCCAAATTTAACTGTCAATGCCGAAGCACCTCCAACTATCAAAATAAACGTAACGAGACATACAAAGAACAAACTTCCTTTTTTCATATTCATTTTATTCACTTAAAAATAACAATTGTTTCCTTTTAAAAACTATCTCATCTCAAAAGATATACATTGCAACACAATATTTTTGTAACTACTGTCCAAGATAAAAATCACTCGTTCTTATTAGAAGGATTAAGTCCAGGAGGCATCCCTGGAGGCACAAATCCCGGAGGATACATACCCTCTCCTAAACTGCCCTCTTCGGAAGGTAACATTCCATCTCCCATCCATGAATCGAAACCCGCTAAAGGATCTTCTCCATCATGAGCAAGTACTCTCACAGATTCCGCATCAACAGAACCATCCTCATAAGTAACAGCTATATCAAAAAGATAAGCATTCTTGACCTCATCAGAAGGAACAGCCAAAATCCCAGGAACATCCTTAGAAGAATAACCTGCTCCAAAAGGCAATCTCATATCCACAACATCATCTCTACACGGAGCGACGAAAACAACATAATTAGAATCGCTAACCTCTCCAGCTCCTAATATATGATGGAAATAAGCCCCTTCTTCAGTTGCAGGACCCAACCCCACATTTTCCGCATAATTAAATTTCCCATTCCATTTACCAACAGTATACACTCTTATATTTCCTCCAGAAGAACAAGCAAGGTTCTTAGGCGCCCACTTAACTAAATCCTCAAGATCAGAGTTCCCTCCGTTTCCACCATTTCCATTTCCATTATCGCCCTCGCCTCTTGTAACATAATCCGTGAAAGTTAGTTTACCAGACTTGCCCTTTGGATCAACAGCTCTTACAACAACTTGTGAAGTTCCAATACCATCATAAACAGCGACAAAACTTGCAACCCCATCGAACGAATTTCCAGCGGATTTAAATGTATAGTCAGTCACTTTTCCATTAGAAGTAAAACTAAATTCATCACGACCAGGACTCACATAAAGCACAGAACCATCGTTAAAAACAGTTTCCTCTGTCTTAACATTTTTCAAAGGATACTTAACTCCATCATACTCAACAACTCCCTTTAAATTCAAAGGCATAACAAGATGATTCTTCCGAGAAAACCCCTCCGCACTAGTTTCACTAATAGAAACATCATAACAAAACATATCCCCATCGACATCATAAGCTGAAATAACTCTCTCTCCTTCATCCCCAACAGCCATATTCTTATATTCAGACTTTCCAGACTGTAAAGTCAAACTAGGAGGAACATTTCCAGAATAATTATTTCCACA
>CAZEOE010000063.1:0-2040 GCA_964513665.1 Candidatus Woesearchaeota archaeon
AAGGGGTTTGGAGAAAAGGTTCAGGGATGCGGGTCTTCTGGTGCAGTTTATGGACTTGGTTTTCTTGGCTCTGTTGTTTATTTTATTTCAACTGCTGATGGTTTTTGGATGGGAGTTCTTGGGATATTGAAGGCGATCGTTTGGCCTGCTTTTCTGGTTTTTGAACTTTTGAAACTTGTTGGGGCTTAGGCTTCTCCGATTTATTTATAAGTGGAATGTTTTATGATAGGATATGAATGAGTTTATAGCAAACCTTATTTTGGCTGTTGTTCAGGGAATTACGGAGTGGTTGCCAATCTCAAGTTCAGGACATCTTGTGTTATTTCAGAAGATATTGGGAGTTGAATCCAATCTTGATTTTGACATAGCCCTGCATTTTGGAACTTTGCTTGCGGTTTTTATTTATTTTTCTAAGGATATAGTGAATATGATGCGAGATATATTAAGTGGAAAATTTAATAAAAAAGATGGCAGGCTTGGGCTCTTGATATTGGTTTCCACGATTCCTGCTGCGTTTATAGGTTACTTCTTCAAGGATTTTTTTGAGAACACTTTGGATAATCTTTTTATACTTGTGATAGGCTTCGCTATTACTGGTCTATTTTTAATAATAATTTCCCTTGATTTTAAAATAAAGGAAAGGAAATTTGGATACTTTGAGTCTTTTGTTGTAGGGCTGGCTCAGGCTTTTGCTATAATCCCCTCTATTTCAAGAAGCGGTGCAACGATAGTTGCCGGGATTCTTTTTGGATTGGATGAGAAACGAGCCTTGAAGTTTTCTTTTTTGATGTCTATTCCGGTGATTTTTGGGGCGAGTATGCTTTCTATTGGAGGGGGAAATTTACCTCCTAACACTTTTTGGGCAGTTGCAGTGTCATTTATTTTTGGGCTTCTTACTATTCATGTTTTGTTTAAGTTTGTTTTGACGAACAGAAAGAATTTTAGATGGTTTGGTATTTACGCTTTGATACTTGCGCTCATTATCCTTTTGTGGATAATCTTTTTTCAATAGAAATTATTTAGCTTTTACTAGAAAATATGCGTGACCTGCAAATATCTTTCCTGTTTTTTCACATTTCCATATACCTGCAGCTATTCTTCTTGCTTTGCCTTTAGGATGAAATGGCGATGGCTGAAATCTTCTTTGCTCGGACTCTACGGCATTGAATCTATCTCTGACGTTTTTACCGTAGCCTGCTCCGAACTTTCCTGCTGCTTTTATTTTCTTTTTCTTTGCTCCCATTTCTAGACCTAATTTATAAGCTTTTTAAATTATTCTATTTCCTTAGGGCTTTATTTAGAGCCATTGCTAAACTGGTTCTGTCAGGCATGTTCTGTAATCTTTCTTCTATCTCATCAATTTTGAGATGAGAATATATTTCAGGAGGAGTAACTCTTCTTAGAGTGTCTATTTCTTTTGTTATTTTATCTACTAGGTTTAATCGAGAGCTTGGATTTCTCTCTCTTTCTAAGTTAGCTAATTCGTATTGAATAGATCCATAGCTTCTTGCGATTCTTATTGCTTCTTCTGTGGTTATGTCAAGATTGCTTGTGCAGAAAACCATGCACTTTAGTGCAGGTATGAATGCAATCTTGAGCATCCCAAAGTCTAACACAAAACAAAGACTTTTTGATCATGCCGGTTGTTTTGTAATCCATAAATTTTTGTCAGAATTTGCTTATTTAAATCTATGGGGTCGCTGGGATTTGAACCCAGATCACGAGGTCCCAAACCTCGGATACTAACCAAGTTATACTACGACCCCTGATGAAACCATAAAAATAGAGTATAAAAAACTTACTTGTTAGGAAAACATTCTGGATATTATTCTTACACCATCTGCAATGACGAAGCCGACAAGGCCTATTGCCAGAATGCCGAGGGCAGATATTTTCGCTATTGTTCTGAATTCTTCTGAACTTGGCTTTCTAAGGAGTTGCCAGACCCTTTTGGATTGTGTCAATATGGACTTTATGTTTTCAATTACTTTCATGTTTTAGAATGAGATAGAGCTTTTATAAAACTTTTCTTTGTGCTTT
>CAZEOE010000063.1:2140-5176 GCA_964513665.1 Candidatus Woesearchaeota archaeon
CTTTTTATTCCTGTTTAAAAGTTATGCCGAGCTCTTCTTCCAATTCGGCTTCGGCTTCTTTTTTAGTGCCGATTGAAGAACCTAGAATTTGTGAGCTCTTTACACCTGTGACTATGAGTAGAACTTTCATGGACTTTTCCATATCTGGAGATATTTGGGCTCCAGAAATTATCTTAGCATCTGGTGAGATTCTTTCGCCAATTATTTCCATGATTTGCTTGTATTCTTCTAGAGACATATCATTTCCTCCAATGATGTTTACAAGGGCTCCCTTTGCTCCTGAAATATCTACATCAAGAAGAGGGTTGTCTATTGCTCTCTCCACTGCTTCTCTTGCTCTTTGTGAAGAATTGCTTTCTCCTATTCCTATTAATGAGACTCCTCCATTCATCATGACTGCTTTTACATCCGCGAAATCGAGGTTTACAAGACCTGCTTTTGTTATTAATTCTGTGATTCCTTTTACAGAGTTTGTAAGTATCTCATCTGCAACTTTAAAGGCTGTGTGCATGGGAAGATCGGGAGCTATTTCCAGAAGTTTGTCGTTCGGGATAACTATTAATGTGTCGGTTATATCTGCCAATTTCTCAAGACCAAGTTGGGCATTTTCTATTCTTTTTTGTCCTTCAACTGTAAACGGAAGTGTTACAACACCAATTGTCAAGGCGCCGTTTTTCTTCGCTATTTCTGCAACTACAGGCGCTGAACCTGTTCCTGTTCCGCCTCCAAGACCGCAGGTTATGAAAACAAGATCTGAATTTTCTAGTTTTTTCTTTATTTCTTTTTCGGACTCTCTTGCAGCCTGTTCACCAATTCTAGGATTGCTTCCTGCTCCTAAACCTCCTGTGAGCTCTTTACCTATCAATATTTTTGTATCTACGTTTGTATATAGAAGATCTTGTGCATCTGTGTTTATTGCGACAATCTCACATCCCTTTATACCTATTTCTTTCATTCTAGAGACGCAGTTTCCACCTCCTCCACCACACCCGATTACTTTTACCTTTGCAGATTGCTGCTGAAGAAGATGCTCTAATTCTTCGTCAATTGATTTAGTTACTGAGCTCCCCTTTTGATAATTTAAATCAGCCATTGATATATGATGATTTGGCAATTTATAAAGATTATCGCAATAGTTTTAGCCCATTTTAGTGCAAGTACTCGATAGCCAGGATAAATATTTATTATGCGATTATTTTTTTCAAAAAGATTTGATGCACTAAGAAAGATTTATATAGTTCTTATTTATAACTTACGTTATATGAAAGGAATAGTAAAACCTAATTTATATAGTAAGTTGTTAGTTCAAACAGGGATACAAAAAGTCACTGAATTGTTTTTTAGTTTCCCTGAAAAAGAATTCAGCCTGAGCGATATAGCCAAGGAAACGGGAGTAGCCAAAGCCAACTTAGGAGGCATTCTTGATAGTTTGAACCAAACAGGCTTTCTAAAAATAGAAAAACTCAGTAAAATATGGAGGAT
Organism: Candidatus Woesearchaeota archaeon; assembly: GCA_964513665.1. Lineage (GTDB taxonomy): Archaea > Nanobdellota > Nanobdellia > Pacearchaeales > GW2011-AR1 > UBA73. Next base: position 3,623 of record CAZEOE010000063.1, read on the forward strand.
ACGCGCTGACAGAAACAATTGGTATTTTCTTAGAAGTAAAATAATCTATAATCTGAATTTTGTTTATCAAAGCGGTTTAATTGAGTTTCTTTACGACCACTACAAACATCCCAAATCGATCATATTATTTGGTAGTTTTAGGAAAGGCGAAGATGTAACAGGTTCAGATATAGATATAGCAATAGAACAGGATGAATTTAAAGAATATCATACGACGATGTTAAGAGAGTTATTTGAGTTTGAAAAGCAAATAGGAAGAAAAATTCAAATTCATGAATTTAACAAAAGTATAGTAGACCTGCATTTATTTAACAACATAGCAAACGGCATAATCTTGACGGGGTTTTTAGAAGTCAAAAATGAATGAGGAAAACATAAGAAGATTGATTAGGGAGGGAAGAATCAGACAGAGAAGTATGGATAAAGAAAAAATAAAATCAATTATAATTTCTTCTAAATCAAACGCAGAAGTTGTTTTATCTCTTGGACCGACTGAAAAGAACTCAACAGTAATATTTAGAGAAATTTATGAATCAATAAGACAGCTTGGGGATGCAAACTGGTGGATTAAAGGATACGAACCTCTAGATCATGATGTTAGTTTGGAAATATTAAAAGGTTTAAAGATAAAAAATAGTATAGAGTTAAACTTTTTGGATAGATTCAGAAAAATAAGAAATGACGCAAATTATAGAGGATTCAAGGTTGCGGAATCTCAAGCGAAAGAAATAATTTCTTTTTGGAATGAAAGCGGACTGGAGATAATAAAAATAATAAACTCAGAGTTAAAATAGGCTAAGGCTTTTTACAGTCTAATGCTCATGCATATGTTCAGAATGATCATGTTTGTGCTCGTGGCTATTTTTTTCTTCTTTATTTTTTTCCTGTTTTTCTTCAAATAAAAATTCTTTCCCTATTAGCTCTTTGAATCTTGATTTATGCATTTCCAGCAAACTCTCTAAACTTTTCTGCATTTTTACTATTATGTTATTTTCTTTAATTTCAATTTCAGGAATTACTCCGAGGAAAAATTTGAAGTATGCTTCTGCTTTTTCTTTATCTTCTGTTACTTTTCTTATAACTTTTATACTATATTTAAGGTCTTTTCCAGCTACAGGATTATTTAAATCAACTATTACTCTTGCACCTGAAACTGCTATGACTTTCGCGAGATACTGATCTAGAGCGAGAACCATTCCTACTTGAGGATAGACATCTTTTCCTTTGAAAGCGCTCATAGGTATTGTTTTTATTAGTTCTCTTTTTCTTTCTCCAAATCCTTCTTTATGATTTATTTCCAGAGTATATTCTTTACCTATTTCTTTTCCCTCTAGTTGTTTGTCAAGACCAACCACAACCATTCTTTCACCAACGATTATAACGGTTTTTTCTTCTTTTGCGTCTTTGTTTAGTTTTTTTGCATCTTCAAGTATGTTTGAATCAAAAAGCTCTCCGTTTGCGTAGCCTGAATATTTTATTTCTATGAAATCTCCTTTAGCTATATTTTCCATTTTCACCTGAAAATTGCTTAGTTTAAAAACATTCTTAGTTTTT
>CAZEOE010000064.1:0-3166 GCA_964513665.1 Candidatus Woesearchaeota archaeon
GCTAATCTTTATAAACTGTGCAAAATTACTCATTTTGCGAAAAGGAGGTAATCCAATGGCTAAAGAAAAAATAGAGTTTTATGACGTGAAGACCAAATCCAAGTTTACTACAGACTCTTACAGGTTGGTTGATAAGGGAGGGAGATTCTTTGTTGTTGCAAAGTCTCCTGCTGGCACACATGAGTGCTGGAAAGTGGTCTCCAAAGACAAAGCTGAAAAGCTTAAGTAAAGGGATAGTTTAAATATTATTATTTTTAATTAAATTGATGTCAAATGTTTCGATAGAGGATCTGGCGGTTTTTTGCAAGAGGAAGGGATTTGTTTATCCTTCTGGAGAGATTTATGGTTCTTTTTCTGGATTTTGGGACTTTGGACCTTTAGGAGTGGAGTTTAAAAATAACATAAAGAAAGAGTGGTGGAAGTTTCACGTTCACTCTAGGGAAGATATGGTTGGAGTGGATGGATCCATAATTACTAATCCAAAGGTGTGGGAAGCCTCGGGACATGTTTCGAATTTTGTAGATTACTTTGTTGTGAATAAAAAAACAAAGGAGAAGATGAAGATGGATAAACATGAGGTTGAGAAGATAAAGGACGATCCTAGATATGAGGTTAAGGGAGAGTTTAATCCAATGTTTACGACAAATGTGGGGCCGAGTGCCCAGGAATCTGTGAAGGCTTTTTTGAGACCTGAGACTGCTCAATTGATATTTACTAATTTTAAATCTGTATTTGAAAATTCAAGACTTAAGCTTCCGTGCGGAATTGCGCAAATTGGAAAGGCATTCAGGAATGAGATTTCTCCGAGGGAGTTTCTTTTTAGGTCAAGGGAATTTGAGCAGATGGAGATAGAATACTTTATTGCACAGAAGATGCCATGTCCTTACCTTGATGAGGTGAGAGGAGTTGAAATGCACATATTGACTGGGAGTGATCAGAAAAACGGAAAAGAAGGAAAGGTTATGAATGTTGTTGAGGCTTTCAAGAAAGGATTTATTAAAACTGATTGGCATGCTTACTTTTTGGCTTTGGAATACTCATGGTTTGTTTCTCTTGGTGCTGACCCTAAGAAATTTAGGGCTAGACAGCATACTTCGGAAGAGATATCTCATTATGCTTCGGATACATGGGATTTGGAATTTCTTTTTCCTATGGGGTGGAGAGAGCTTCAGGGGTTTGCGAATAGGTCGGATTATGACTTGAGACAACATCAGGAATTCTCTAAGAAATCTCTGGAAGTTTTAGACCCTGAGAAGGGAAAGGTTCTTCCTGAGGTTGTATGCGAGCCTTCTTTAGGAGTTGAGAGAGCTTTTCTTGTGTTTTTACTTTCAGCTTATGATGAAAACAAGGAGAGGGAAAACACTATTTTGCACTTTGATCCTAGACTTGCACCTTACAAGGTTGCTGTTTTGCCACTTATTTCTAAGGGAGAGATGTTTGAGGTGTCTAAGGAAATATATTATGATTTATTAGAGGATTTTAATGTTCTTTTTGATAAATCTGGGAGCATAGGTAGAAGGTATGCGAGGAACGATGAAATGGGCACACCTTATTGCCTTACTGTGGATGATCAGACTTTGAAGGATAAGAGTGTTACTTTGAGGGATAGAGATAGCACTGCTCAGGTGAGGTTACCTGCTGGTTCATTAAGAGAAACTATTTCCAAACTGATAAAGGGAAGAATCGCATTTAATGAGGCGGGGAAGCCTTTGAAATAGATTTAAATAATCTATTTATTTTGATTGGTGATGGCTGAGGCTTTAATCTTTCCTTTGATGGCAGTTTTTATCTTTATTGCAGTTATTCTTGCTATTTTGTTATGTGTTTTTTGGATATGGATGCTTGTTGATTGCGTGAGGAGGAACTTCAAGAGCGAGAGTGAGAAAATAGTATGGGTTTTGGTGATTATCTTTGCTGGTTTGATAGGGGCTTTGATTTATTATTTCGTTGTCAAGATTAAGAAGAAGTGATATTTGTTATAGATAGGCTTTGTAGGATATAAGGTTAAGGCGGTTTTGAAGGGAGCTACATGACTCTGTTGTGATTTGGATATTCAATTCAGAGGTTCTCTTATTAATTTGATAAATTCTGCTATGTCTGTTAAAAGCTCGTTTTTTATTGCTTCGTAAACGATATTATCGTTAACTTCTCCATACTGATGTGCAAGAAAATTTCTCATACCTTTTGCTTCTTTTAATTTTTTAGCAAGATGCTCGCTAATGATTTCCTCTTTTTGTAGAATGTTAAATGTTCCTTCTTCATCTTCAGGAATTTTTAACTTATTATCTTTGATATAGATAAATGCCAAGTCTATAACAGCTTCTATTATTTTTTCAGCATATCTCTCACATGCAGCCTTTGATTTCTTATCTTTAAGATATTCCTCTAAACTTTCTGGGACTATTTCTAAGAGTTCTTCTAAATATCTTTCTATTTCTTCAATTTTATCATCTATTCTTTTCATCTTTCTTATAGATTATCTTGCCTTTTTTGTCTACCTCTTCTTTCATTTTGTTTGGAAGAATATTGTACACTTGAATGTCCATTTTATCATTAACACTGCCTGCAACTTTTATTATAAATTGAGTTGCTTCTTTTTGATTTATTTCGCTGAATTCGACCGCCATATCAATATCTGAATTGAGATGCCTTGCTTTCTCTAGTGTCGAACCAAAGAGAACTATTCTTTTTATTTTGCTAAGTAAAGGATTTTTTTTTATAACTTGGAGAGTTTCATCTATTAGCTCTTTAATAGCCTCTCCTTTTTTGAGCTGGAATTCTGAGGAGTATCTGTTTAATTTTTCTACAACCTCTAATTTTTTGCGTATATCTCTAGACAATCTATTTTTTTCAGATTGAGTTAGATTTAAACCATTAATTTGCTTTTCGATAATTGTGATTTCCCTCCTGCCAAATATTTTTCTTGCATCTTTTTCTTTTTTTAAAAATTCGGCTATATTCATTATAAAACAAGATAAATAACCTTTATAAAGGTTATTATAATCTAAATAATGGTTATATTAAATTTTTTTATATGCGGTTATTTTTTGCTATCCGCTAATATTATAAACTCCGATTTTTCTTATGTTTGAGGGCCTGTAGTATAATGGTAGAATATATCCATGGCATGGATGAGATCCGAGTTCGATTCTCGGCAGGTCCATTT
>CAZEOE010000064.1:3266-5176 GCA_964513665.1 Candidatus Woesearchaeota archaeon
ATAGGGCTTGTTTCTATAAAGGGAGGTGTGGGGAAGACGACTATAGCTGCGTCTTTGGCAAGCGATTTGGCTAACCACTTTAAGAAAAAGGTGCTTTTAGTAGACGCAAATTTTTCTGCTCCAAATACAGGATTGCATATGGATATCCTTGAGCCTAAGAAAACTATACATTCTGTACTCGAGTCCAAGTCAAGAATAGATTCTGCGATTCACACAAGGTATGGTGTTGATGTTGTTCCTGGGGATTATATGAATGATTCCAGAATTAATTATTTTAGATTAAGGGATAAATTAGTAAGAGTGAAGAATAAATACGATTTTATAATTCTTGATTCTTCGCCTTCATACAATGAGGAAATTTTATCGACAATATTAGCTTCTGATTCTTTGTTTATTGTAAGCACTCCAGATTATCCGACACTTTCGTGTTCTTTGAAGACTGCGAAGCTTGCTAAGACAAGGGGGAGGGAGATTTCAGGAATAATTTTGAATAAGGTTAGAGATCCTTCTTTTGAATTAAAATTAAGGGAAATAGAGTTGGCTACAGAGATTCCTGTTGTTGCCAAAATTCCTGATGATAAAATGGCTGTAAGGTCGACTTTTACAAGAATTCCTCTTTCAATATATGACAGGAAATCACGCTTTTCAAGGGAGATAAGTAATCTCTCATCTGCTCTTACTTTTAGCAAGGAGAAACGTTCTTTATTCAGAAGGCTAATACCTTTTGATTTTAGGAGAGAGGAGATAAACAGAGAGCTTATGAAACAGAAGTTTTATGAGTCCTTTTTTGGAGAAAAGAATGAAACAAAATGAATGTGTCTTTTGCAAGATAGTCTCTGGAGAGGTTAATTCCAAGAAGGTTGCGGAGTCGAGCAACCTTATTGCTATTCTTGATGCAAAACCAAAGACTGAAGGGCATACGCTTATAATTCCGAAAAGGCACTATGTTAATATTCTGGATTTTCCTAATAAATTGGGTTTGGAACTTGTGCAGATGATAAAAAAGGTTTCTTCTAATTTAATGGATGAAAAAAAGGCAGAGGGTTTTAATGTAGTGATGAACAATTTTTCTTCCGCTGGACAAGTAGTCATGCACGCACACATTCATATTATTCCAAGAAGAGAAGGCGATGGAATTAGGCTATAAGATTATTATAAAGTTTAAATTCTGTTTTATTAAGCGTGACGCAGATTCTGGAGAAGATATGGCTGTGGGGAGGATTGAACTCCCGACCCCTGCCTCATGAGAGCAGTGCTCTACCACTGAGCTACACAGCCTTGTTTTATAAATTACCATAGGGTTTTTAAGTATGTTGTTCTATTGTTTTGTATGGCTGAGTTGTCTGATATATCTTTGTTAACTGATACAGCGGGGAATGCTGTGGAACTTGTTGGGAAGATAGGGCTTTGGCTTCAAGCTATAGGTCTTATTATAATAATTTGGACTGTTTTGCATATTGTTAATTGGTTTTTGAACAGGAAGAGGTTAAAGGAAATTTATACTATAAAGGAAGATATTAGTAGAATAGAGGGCAAGATTGATAAGTTGCTGGGGAAAAAGTAAGATTTCTTTTATAAGGACTTGTGATAAATTGTTTATTGAGGGTTTAAAATATTAGAATTTGATTGTATTTATGGAGTTAGATATCTATCTCTTCTTCTTGAACTGGTTCTTTTTTAAGGGTTTTTTCTTTTGATTCTTTCTTTTTCATAGATACTAGGGCTCCTGCGACGCGGTTCCTCATGGATTTGTAATATATTATACCTTCAAGGAGTCTTTTGTTTTTTTCGAAATTATCGCTGACTCCGTCTGAGCTCTCATATATTTGGAGTGCTGCTTTCTTTATCATTGCGGATTTTATTCTTCCCATATACTCTTTGAAAAATAATGATATATAAATGTTTCTTTA
>CAZEOE010000065.1:0-5016 GCA_964513665.1 Candidatus Woesearchaeota archaeon
AATATTTATATAATATATTTAATTATATATAGTGCAAGAAATTAGGAAATAAGTCATTTCATGTACTAAACAAGAAATCTTTAATTGCATATTCAACATTTCCCGCATCATCAAGAACTTCCACAGTTACGTTATGATCTCCCTCTGAAAATCTTTGAGATTTCCTGCATATATCTCCAGTCAGGGATGAACAAAGCGGACGGTAATTTGGATTTCTATCAAAGTAATCTATAAATCTTACTTTGTCAAAGTTAACTTCATCTATTCTGAAAAAAAAGTCAATATATCTCCCTCTCAAGTCTATGTCTTGGGAAGTGACTATCGGCGGAGTGAAATCAACTTTTAAAATAACATCTTTGCTTTTTACTGTGTTGTTTGCCACATCTGTAAGAGAAAATGAATAAACTATTTCTTGCTGGTCGAAATCGTCAAGGTCAACAATCGTTTCACATGTGTATTTATCTCTGTCTACTAAACAATTTTCAATATCCAAAGTTTTTTTCCTAAAGCCAACAAGATAACTTCCATAATCTAAAACCAATTCTTTTGGATTTGCCTCTCTGAACTCAACACTAAATCTTCCAAACGCAAAACCTTTTTTGGGATTCGTTTTTGATATAACTGGCTTTTTTGAATCTATTGTAAGGTTTATCATTTTTGAACTTTGAACCCCATCATTTGATATGGCTATGATTTCAAGTCTGTTTTTTCCTTCGCCCAAGCTTATTTGTTTCTTTTTCAGATTTCCATATTCTGAGCAATCCGAACATAATTTTCTGAATTTAGGGTCTCGGTCATTGTAATTTATGAATCCTATTTCTTTGGAAACTGCGTTTGTCGATATGTTTAATGGAACTCTCCTGCTGTTAAACACGCCCTCCAATGGGCTGAACACATCCATATCTAGCTCTGGAAATTCCCCTATGATAAAAGACCAGGATAAACTAGATGATCTTCCTGCTTTATCTGTGGCGTTTATGCTAACTGTATGCACTCCTACAGAAAGATTTACAGTTGGCGTGTATACTACTTTCGCATCTAAAGTGCCTGACTTATTAATGCTGGCGCCAACCTCTACACCATCAAGAAAGAGATCTACAAGAGAAAGATTAATTCCAGAGTTGCTCTGATATTTTTCTTCCAGAAGAGCGGATATTTGTGGTCTAAAATTATAAACAGTTTGATTTGGAGAGGGTTGAAGGTTTCTTATTATTGGGTCTGTGAAGTCGTACTTTCCGCTGAATTCTTTCTGGCTTTCTTCTTGGTTGCATGAATAGTTGCCCCAATATTTCAAAACGATTACTCCTCCAGTTATATTTCCTTGGTTTGGTGCACCTCCAAGACTAAACTCTCCTGAATATGTGAAATAATTTCCATTCCATCTATAAAAAAGACTCTCTGCATCAGGATTGGATAAACTGAATAATGGCTGTGAAACATACCAGGAGTTTTCGCCATCTGGCTCAGATGGATTTTTCGTTAAAATAGTCAGAGAATTTATTTTTGAAATTGTGGTCTGGCCATATATCAGTTGTCCAAGAACGTCTCTCGCAAAAAAAGTCCATTTCATGTCTCCCTGTCCAATCTGTGATGAGTTTATATTCCCCAAATATGTTCCGTCATCCGCGTTGCCAAGAGAGATGTTTTTTATTGTACCGTTTGGGTATTCAAGCTTTAGAAACACTTCTTCAAAACTTCCGGAAACATCTGCCTGAACAGTGAAAATATCGCCTAAAACGATACAATTATCAGATATTTCTTCGTTTGCAATTTCCACAGGTATATAGACTAAGATATTGTTCCCAAATTTCTGAAATTCCTCAGAGTCAAGAGAGATTATCATTTTAACAGAATGCAACCCTTCTCCTAAAACAGAAGAAGGAATAGTCAGGTTGTACTTTATCATACCATTCGTGTAGCCAAATCCTTCACCCATAGAGAAATTTTCCGGTCCGTAGGAAAAATTAAGAGAACCTTCATTGAAATCAGGAAGTTGCATCACATCGACATTGAAATCTAGGCAACCGCTTATAGTGTTCCCCTCTGGATCAAACTTACATTTTCTTGAAACTGAGCCATCAAATACAACTTCAATAGAATCAAGAGGTATTCTTTCATTTGATGGAATATTTATTTCAGGAAAAACTGAAATTATATCATCAATAGAGACATTTAAATCTTCAGAAGCAAGATTTAGAGTGAAAGCCTCTGCTTGGAAAATTAGGAATACGAAAATCAGACTTGCGAAAATAAAATTATTAGTTGTCCTTCCCATTTTTACCTTAAAAAACCCAGCAAAGATAGTATTTAACCTTATAGGCTTTTTTTTCATCGATAAAAAGTGCTAACACAAACTCGACTTAGTGTATCCTCACCACCCAGGTTTGGATAAATATTATAACTATGGCAATTATTCCAAGTATACCCTTTACTGCCATGAAAGCCTGACTCTCAAATCTTATTCCTGGAAAGCTGAAAATTCCTGCAATTATCGCGACAACGCCAATTATCACAGTTATTAGATGTGTTATATTATTGGAGTTGAATCCATTCTGCAATGATTTTAGCCTTTTGATTTGCGCCTCATATATAAGACCCATGCCTATTATCAGCATCAAAAGAGCTTCTCCTAAAAACTGCATATTATAATTGAAAATTGTCTCGCTTATTATCTCTGCGAAACCTATTATGCTTACTATAGAAAGCGCAGTGACGAATTTCTGAGAAACTCTGGCTTTATGTCTATGCTCCTCTTCAGCACCCTTTTTCATTTAATAATTAAACTGTGGTGGTTTATAATTTTTATCTATCCTGCCATTCTGTATAAATTTTTCAATTCAGATTCTCCCTCTTGAGATTGTTCGATAAAACTTTTAATTTTTGTTATTTTTTCTCCAAAATGAATTAACTTGCGCTGTTCTTTTCCGATTTTTTTATCTCCTGCCCAAAGACCTGAATTAAGTGTAATTGGAAGAAGAGCCGAAATTCCATAATTATATTCTTTCTCTGCGGAATCCAGATATTCCAATGCCTTGCTGTGATCTCCCTCTTTGAAATATAATTCAGCCAATAGGCAGTTAGCCCTCATTAGTCTCTCATCATAATCAGGATTCAACCTTCTACGGTACTCGGGAGTCCTATTTTCTACAATGTTTTGTAAAAATCTTTCTCTGCCGGGTTTTGATGCCCTTCCTAACATTTCTTCTAATTGTTTTGCAGTATATTGTTCGAACATACAATTGGCGAAATAAAGATATTTATAAATGTTAGTATTGTTGTCATTTTAGAGTAACTTATTTATTCGTTGATTTTCTAAATATCTTGGACAAGAGAGATGGTCAGGGTGATTGCAGGGCTCATAGTCTAAACATTCAGAGCCACCACCATGCGATAAATCTCCGTAAGGATATGATGCCAGCAAACATTTATGCTCTCCACGTGAGCCAGCCATAGCATCATCAAACATCAAATGTATGTATGGGCAATGTGCATCCCTAGTATTTTCTTCAGCCATATTGTAAATATGGATTCTTTGTTTTTTAATATATGTATAAGATACAAGTTATGTTTTGCGGATTCTCTTGTTTTCCTCTTAGGATTTACATAATTTTTTGAAATTCTAAATGCCCCTGCCGAGCTAGAATAAATTATATTTAGTTTTGATAGCTTCTCTTTTTTGTCGCTAATGAGCTTGTGTGGTGATATTATAAATATTCTTCAAGTGTGTGATTTGGTTAAGTGTTCTTATTCACTTATCTAGAGTAAAATTGTGAAAAAAGGTTTAATAATGCTTGATTTTTGTTCATAGCATGTCTGAAAATAAAGTCAAGATAAGAAAATTGCCCTTATTAGTCTACGCAGTTGCTATTATCATTTTTATTACAGCCGTTTATCTTATTTTCATAGGTGGGTCTATTTGGCATAAATATTATTTCAATCCACCTATGATGAACTCTTCACAATTAGATATGAACGCAGATTTAGAATCTAGAGGATTGCCAAACTTAAATCATTTAATTGCTTGGATTGGACTTTTTCCAGCGTTAGTTTTGGGTCTGTTTTTTATATTTGCTGACATTTCACTATTACGTAGAAAGAACTGGGCAAGAAGGACAATAATTGTAATCTCTTTAATAATAGGTTCGTTCTTACTTCTTGGAATTTTTGCTAATTGGACAAGAATACTATATGCGATAATTTGGATAGCTATGGGGATTTATCTTTTGACAAGTAGAGATGTTAAAATGTTCTTTAGAAAATATGAAGGGCAAAAATATACTAAAAAAACTAGACAAGATCTCAAAGGTCTTGGAGGTTGGTTAATCCCTGTTCAGATAGTTCTTATCTCAAGTTTGCTGTCTTATCTTATCTTTATGGTTTTAATATTTATAGGTCAAATCTATAAGGATTATGCCGAAACTCTGATTTTAGTTATCTTTCTGCTTTATGCTGTGGCTTTCATACTGAATAGCCTTGTTACTTTTTTGATGTATAAGAAAACAAAGTCGTTTCTGTTTTATGCACAGTTATTTTTGTATTATGACATTGTTATTACATTTTTCCTTTTTAACATATTCTCCTCAGTAGTTAACCTGATTATGATGGGTTCTATTGTTTATTACCTAATGAGAAGTAGACGGATAAAGAATACTTTCATTAACTGAGTTCGCAAGAAATCTACCATCTTTTAAGATGGAGTGAATTGCGACAATCTTTTTCTACTAGAATAAATATAAAACAGCGAGCAAGATTATTGCTCACTGCACAAAAAATCGTAGTGATAACTTTCTTGTTCTAAATAAACTTTGCGGAGCGCGACAACGCGCTTTGTGCGGGAGAAAATATGGAAAACCAAGAAAAGCTTAGCGTGAGCTATGAAGAATATGAAAGGATAGTGCCCTCGCTCGTGTTGGAACTCGCTCTGGGATCAAATCTCGGCAGAATTGATCTTACAGATGAATAAATGCCCCTGCCGATGGCGCGATTGCGATCGCTGATCGTCAGTGGCTTTGGATT
>CAZEOE010000066.1:0-4901 GCA_964513665.1 Candidatus Woesearchaeota archaeon
ATTTATCCTTAGTGTTATTAAAAAGAGTAGTTGCAAGAAAAATTAAAGATTCAAGAGACGAACCAACTATAGAGGTTGAAATAAATAAATGTAAAGCTTCCTCTCCATCAGGAAAATCAACAGGAAAGTATGAAACTCCTTCTTTCCACAAGTCTTTAGAATGGAATATCTCTTTTTTAAATAAAATAGAGTTCAATTTAGAAATAAATAAATTTGAAGATTTAAAGAATGTTGAAAATTTAATAAAAAATAAAACCCAACTAAGAGACGCAAAGCAATTTGGCGCAAACGCCTTATTCGCACTTGAATCTGCAGTTTTAAAAGCTCTGGCAAAAGAACAAAAAAAAGAGTTGTGGCAAGTCATCAATGATAAAGCAAAAAGATTCCCAATTCCTTTAGGCAATGTTATTGAAGGAGGTTTGCATGCTCATAAAGAAAACCATCCAGTATTTCAGGAGTTCCTCTTAGCTCCTCAGGGAAAATCCTTTAAAGAAAATGTAAAAATAATGCGCGAGATTCATGGCAAATTAAAAAATATTTTAAGGTCGGACAAAAAAACCGATGAAGGCGCTTGGGAAACATCTCTAAATGAGGAAGAAATTCTTCAGATATTATCGAAATTCAAGAATCTAAGGATAGGTCTTGATGTAGCCTCGTCATCGTTTTACTCTAAGGGAAATTATAATTATAATAATAAGTTATTAGACCGAGAAACCCAGATCAAATATCTAAATTCTCTTATAAAAGACTATAACTTGCTTTATGTTGAAGACCCTCTTCACGAAGAAGACTTCAAGGGTTTCTCAAAAATAAGCAGAAACAGCAATAGGAATCCTAGAACCTCGGTTCTAGTTTCAGGGGATGATCTAACAGCGACACATCTCTCCCGACTAAATAAAGCAATAAAACTAAAGTCGATTAATGCCATGATAATAAAACCAAACCAAAACGGCTCTTTAATTGAATTAGCCGAAATAGTCCGGTCTTGCAAGAAAAACAATATTAGAACAATAATTTCTCATAGGTCAGGAGAAACTCTCGATGACGCTTTGGCAGACTATGCGTTCGCCTTCCAGGCAGATTTCATAAAATGTGGCATCGCAACAAAATGGAGAGAAGTCAAGCTTAACAGACTTATTGAGATTGAAAAGAACATTTTCAATAAATAAGTGGTCTCAATTCATCAACACGTCGCGCACATCTTTGAGCATCAGATTTATACTTATGTCCACTTAATCGATACAAACTACCTGCACAAACATATAATCCTAGAGAAGTTGCACGGCGCATAAGCTTGGAATCAGCATTATCGCCCTCCAAATCATTAATGATATCTATAGACTCCGCCTTTGCTTCTAATTCTTTAGCCCTAGCAAAATCGTCTCTAATAACAGCTCCTTTAATCGCAGTCATAAAGCTCCGCAAGATTCTAGCTATTTAAAAATTGTGGTGGTTTTTATCTCCTACAAGAGATATTCTTTCTCGAACGCCTGCTGAGTCAGAGGATGAACCATAAGTGCGATACTTTCTAAATGATCGGCGCCTTCTCCTAAAAACCTAACCCGATGTGGTTGACCAATTTGTTCATAAATCTCAATGGCGAGTGTGTATGCCCCATGAGCATAGGTTTTAGCTCCAGGGATATTATTTTCGATTGCCTTCCTCGCACACCCAACTAATGCTTCTGCTCTTCTTTTAAGTGCTTCTTTTTCATTATCATCCATTACTAAAGCGATTATTTTCCTTATTTAAACTTTTACATAATAAAACTCCCAAAAAACCCTTACCTAAGATTTAAAAACCCCTTGTTTCTCAATAAAAAATGCCAAGAAAGAAAAAAACAGATTCTGAGGAGACTTTAGAAACTGAAGATACAGAGACTGTAGAATCAGATCCCAAAGAAAAGAAAGTCAAGAAAGAAAAGAAATCTTCAGAAGCAGAAGACAAGCTCTCAAAATTAAAAGAAAAGGCTAAAAAATTAGCAGAGTCCATAAAGACCTCTGAAGATGAAAGCCTCAAGGAAAAAGTAAAGCCTTCAGATGAAAAGAAAGAAAATCTCCTAGTGCCTATAGAAGACTATCTTAAATCATCCATTCATTTAGGAACGAGAGCAATAACTCCGGATATGAGGCCATATGTTTACAAGAGAAGGGCAGATAGCCTTGCAGTATTCAACACCACACTCCTCGACCAGAAAATAAGAGAGGGCGCAGAATACCTTTCCAAATTCGCACCTTCCGAAGTTATTGTAGTATGTAAAAGAGATGCAGGAATAAAAGCAGTGGAGTTATTCTCAAAAGCCACAGGCATAAAATGTTTTGTCAAAAACTATCCTGCGGGAGTTCTAACAAATCCCAAACTGGATACCTTCATAGAGTCAGACCTAGTATTCATCTGTGACCCTTGGATAGACAAGAGCGCCGTAGCAGATGCAAGAAGGATAAAAATACCTGTACTGGCAATTTGCGATACAAACAACTACACATCTCATATAAACAAAATAATACCTGGAAACAATAAAAGCGCGAAAAGCCTTGGGATGATTTTCTATCTCCTAACAAAAATGTATATCGAGAACAGGAAGTTAGATGCAGAGATTCCTAAAGTAAGCGACTTCATCGAGGGCTGGGAAAACCTTCAGCCTCCGAAATAATCTTTTCTATTATACCTCTTCTCCAGAGTTTTCTTGAAATTATCAGGCACAAAACAATAGCTAAAACAAGCAATATGGCTATCTTCTTCCTCATATCATCTTTTTTACTTTTTATTTCAAAACTATCGCTTGACAAACCTCTTTTTCCATCATACTCAACTATAGCGACCAGCATATAATTCCCCGGAAGAATATTTTCAGAAATGCTAAACTCTCTTGCAAAACTCGTTTGCGTCTCTACAGCTATCATCTCCTTGTTCTCTCCAATAATCTTTCCGTCAGAATCGACTATCTGATAAGTTACTTGCGCATCAACTCTCCCAGTTTCTCCTAAGTTGAAAATACTCATTATAGCCTTTATCTCTTCTCCAGGAACTATCGATCTATATTTATCTATGATTTCAATCCTTATATCAAAAAGAGAATTTTTTGAGTTGACTTCAATAACTCCTTGAATAATAGATCTTTCTCCTCCGGATTCGAAAATTATCTCTCCTAAATATAAGTCAGGATAGGTATCTTCAAATGCCTTTATTTCAAAAATCACTTCTTTCTTCTCTCCAGGTTTCAATTCAATTTTCCTCTCAGAGAAATCGATCAACCCTTTAAAGCTATCACTAATAACGACGGTCATTTCATAGTCTTTTATATTTTCAAGAAAAACAGAATCTCTTTTTATCTCCCCCTGTTTCAAAGATGCTTTAAACTGATTCTTATCTAAAACTAAATTTTCATAAGTACTTGGCCTGCTTGCTCCACCACCTCCTCCGCCTCCTCCTGAAGATCCAGAACCTCCTCCAGGATTTATACTAGCTCCCTCAACAACGCTATACACACTAAAAGCACTTACATTAAAAGAAAAATTTCCCCCGAAGTAATTATTAACTTTACACACAGCACCACAATCTACTCCGTCCCTAAGTATTTTTGGCTGGGCAAAGTTCAAACCATACATCTCAATTTTTGCCTCCCTGTCAAAATTTGGAAGTTTAGAAGTTTCAACCTCTATCCTTGCATATAATATCTCAACTCCAGAATCTATATCTGTGATATTATCCGTAGGATTAGAGTCATTTTTAATGTTTATACTTTCCCTAAAGCTTATCGAGCCATATGGTATTCTTTCAAGAATTATTTTCTGAACACTATCAAGCTCCTCAATACCAAGTGCATCAAATTCCGTAGACCTTCCACGGTTTACGCCTTTAAACTCATCATACAATACGTCATAAGCATCCAAGTCTATCGTAAAGCTTATGTTTTTATTAGAAGAACCATAGGAATTATTACTATATACCTCAATAATATGAGTTCCCTCTCCAACATAAATAGAATAATTTTGAAGAGATAGAATTGTAAAATTATTTCCCCCATCAAGCCTATACCGCAAATTGTCTCCGTTGCTTAAGACATTAAGCACAATGGAAGAATTCTCAAAATATGTTAAATTTTTAGGACTATTTATTTGAATAAGGGGTGGCCCAACAACGTCTATACTTACTTCCTTTTCTACAGGTAGAGCCAGTGCACTATAGGACAAAAAAAGAATCGCCGAAAATATATATATCCCTCTCATGAATAATGGAACTTATCTATTTATTTAAAGTTAGCTAACTTAGGTCTCTCAACAGCTTCATCAGATTTTTTTCTTTTAGTATACAAAATTATCAGAATAACTACGACAATAATAATTACAAGAAAGGCAAGTATGATAGCCACAATCCAAAGGTTGCTCTCCTCTTTTTCTTCAGATGCCTTTTCAATAACCTCGACTCCAAATGGGTAATCTATTCCCAAACCTATAACAACACCCTCTCCTCCTTCAGTAACTGTTCTAAATTCAGCGACAACATTATATTTCTGTCCCACAGGCGCGTTCTCAGGAATAGAAACGATCACAGGAACTTCGGTGTTTGCGCTACCATACGGAACATCATAAGTATTCTGTCCAGAAATCCTAGCTATGTTCTCGCCTTCCTTCAAATTAACCATTATTTTAATATCTTCCTCTCCAACCATATTTTGAATAGTATATGTTACCTGTTTATTTTCTCCAGGATACATCTTTAGAATATTATCTCTACTGTAGTCTCCGACCACTCCGAAAGCAGAGGCATATCCTACAAGCGTCACAAGGATAAAACACAAAATAGCAATTCTTTTCATCTTAAGCAAACACTACCTCCCATGAACCTCCAATCAATGTAGAATATCTCTGAGAAGGAATATCCGAAGGCACTTGTCTTAT
>CAZEOE010000067.1:0-4842 GCA_964513665.1 Candidatus Woesearchaeota archaeon
CCCTGAAGGTCTGCACCCCGAAGGTCTGCACCCTGAAGGTCTGCACCCCGAAGGTATGCGCCCTGAAGGTCTGCACCCCGAAGGTCTGCACCCCGAAGGTCTGCACCCTGAAGGTCTGCACCCTGAAGGTATGCGCCCTGAAGGTCTGCACCCCGAAGGTCTGCACCCTGAAGGTCTGCGCCCTGAAGGTCTGCATCCTGAAGGTATGCCCTTTCCCCTTCTGGATCATTGTCCAGCCAGCGCTTGTGCAGGTCGAGAATCTTCTGCAGTTCATCCTTGAGCATGGCTGCCTCCTTTCACATACCGCTCATGCAGTTTCGTCACGGCGTCGATGTCCCGCTGCGCCGGAATGGTTTTCCCCGCTTCCCAGCGATGCCAGGTGATCAGTGACACGCCGAGGATTTTCGCCATCTGCGCCTGGGTGCGGCCCAGGGCTTGCCGGGTTTCCTTGTAAATGTTCATGATTCAGTATCCTTTCGGTTTTGTCTTATCGGCATGATGACGGCCAAGCGACCGTCCGGAAAATCAATGCGAATCGGGTTGTAATTCATGTCGCCGGACTGGGTGTAAACGATGGTCTTCTCCTTGTTGCGCATCTCGTCCCAGTATTTCGAATTGACATGGGCGCCGTTCGGCAAGACATAATACCAGCCGCAGCCGTAGCCTTCCACCGGAGGTGCTTCCGTCCAGGTAAACTGCTCCTCGCCCGGCGCGGGAATGACCCGGTTGAAATCCGGATATTCGAGATAATCAGAGGGTACCTTATCGAGAGCTGCGTTATAAAACCCGTTCGGCAGGCCAGTCGGTGCGGTGTGCAGCCGATGACCGTTGCACCCGACAAGCTGGCCGGCGACCGCGTAAAGGTAGCGGAGCGGTTCTGAAGGGTGTTTCGGGTCTGTTGCCTTTGCGACCCATGCCTCGACGGTCGCCGCTTTTGGCGCCGACGGCAGGAAATAAGTGTGCAGATCGGCCAGAAGTTTCTGCGCCTCGTCGCTCAGTGGCATGGCCTGCAGGGTTTTCACAGCTTGGAAAGCGTCGGTCTTTTTCATGATTCAGTATCCTTTCTGGTCTCGGATAGGCTTTTGTCAAGGTTTCAGGCAATCAGGCTTCCAGTTGGTCTTGGTGTCTCGCGTCTCGTCGGCCCGTGCGGGATCAAGTACGGTGAACTCCTCGCCGCAAGCAAAACATTTGTAAAATAGTCGCGGCGCTCGCTAAATGCACTCAGTGAACAGGCGCAAAAAGGGCAGAATTTGGGATTCATGGCGTCAGCTCCTTTCCACTTCATAAAGCAGCTCTTCCAGACCATCAGCGCCGAAAAGTGCAAGCAGTTGATCCTTGGACCGTTTGCAAGACTGGTAAATCTTCAGTGCTTTCCGGCTGTCAGGGTCATAACCATAATCCGCCGCCCAGTGCTCGAAAGGTTGGTCCACTGACGCGGAATCAGACGCCAGGCAGTCTAGCACTTCATCAACAGCCGGAGGGGTGCCGTTGTGTCCGTACCCTTTGGAAAAATAGACCCGGCGCCGGGTGCCGTCTGCCGCAGTGAGAGTGCAGGCGTAGTGGTCTCCGGAAAAATCAGGCTTATGCGGGTTACGGTCTGCCCGCTTGCAGGAGAACTTCACCGGATAATCAGCGAGAAACTGCTCCAGGGTTTTCATTTCTCAATACTCCTTTCCATTCGCGCCAGCTCGTAGTCAAGCGCCGGCAACGTGAAGTAAAACAGAATGGTCCAGAAAAACAGCGCGGCCAGGAGGAAACCGAGGAGGGCTTTTACTTTGGGCACGGTCAAACTCCTTTCACCTCGTGTTCAAACGTCGCTTTCAGCTCCCCGAGCGCATATTTGTATCCATAAAAGCTCCAGCATTCGGAATCGCGGGAATCCTCATCAAGGGTCCATTCGTCGCTGTCTGCGCTCTCCCGCGTGAAGCGCCAAACGATAGTCCCGTAGACTTCACCCTCGCAATAAGCAGAATAGGTTTCCAGCGCGCCGCGGGCATAGCCGGCCGGGTCGGTCGCATCCTCCGGAGCGATGTAATACCCGTCTGCATCGTCAACGGTCAGTGCATCACGAAAACGCAAAGGGGAATAGGATTTAAGAGTGTACCCTTCACCCCGCTCGCCGACATAAAACACCCGGCCCGGATTGTCGCGGATGATTGCCAGCATGGATTCTGCCGACGGCCGCGGCTCATAATGGTTGCAATTTCGGTCAAACTGCACAAACGTCCCTTCATCAAACTCCACGAAAGGATCGCCGGGGGAATCGTCGTGCGCCAGACAACCGGCCCAGGTCGTCAAGCCGTCATCTGACAGGTGGAAAAATTCCGGATCGTGTACTTCAAACGGAATCGGGAAAGAATGCCCAGCGTGCTCCAGGGTGTATGATGTCACAGTGTGTTTGCGAATCACGGTCGAGCTCCTTTCTTACAGGATTGTTACCGGCCCGCGGAATCCCAGGGCACGGCAAATAGCAATCATGGTCTCGCGAATCGACGTATCACCACAGCCGGCAATGCTGCAAAGCACGGTACTCTCCTTTTTCTCCAGTTTGTAGGGATTTCCCTGCAGGGTGATACCTGCGGATTGCAAGGCAGATTGAAAAGCGGCCGATTGCTTGTGGTATCCCCAGCCGCCAGCAGACCCGCGGCCGGAGGTGTAAAAAGACTTCTCGCCGGGCTTGTTGATCCACACGCTGCAATAGACTACCGAGGCTGAAGCGGCGCGGCCCATGTAGAACCGTGCATCGACGACGGAGAGGATTTTACCCTTGTGAATGGTGACGGCCTGGTAGCGGTCAATGGTCTCTTTCTCGTTGCCCAGATTGCTGGCGTTGCTGACGCCGGATTTAGGGAGAATGGCTTTCATGATTTTCACTCCTTTACTTGGTCAGATGTCCGAAATGCGCGCCGATAACATGAAACGCCTGCTTTTCATTCCAGCAGGACCGCACCAGCCAAAATGTCTCCCCTGATGGCGCTATAAACCGCCGCTCATAACCGACACGTTCTTTTCTGCCGGTCATCCTGGTAGCGGTTGCCGCGGAAACGGAAATATATTTGTCCCACTCGACTACTGCCGGGAAACCGAAAAACCGCACTCTATCACCGGGCTTAAACATGGTTTTCGCTCCTTTAGAGAATAATTGCCAGCGCCGCGACAAGCGGCAGACCAAGGACCACGCCGAGGAGAATGTTTTTAGGGTTGATCATGGGTTAATTCCTTTCCGAATTTGATTTACCTAGAAGGTATCACCTGATAATTCAATTGTCAAGTGATAAAAATAAATTTTTCAGGGCCGGCCAGTGTCTGCGAGCGGGAAGGGATTTGCCGGAGGACCAGCGATAGACGGTGCCAGGGGAGACGCCCAGCCGTTCGTGCAGCGGGTGGAAGTGGAACTGATACTTTTGAATAACCCGGAGAATCTGGGCAGGGGTTATTTCACTTGTTACGTACTCATTGATAAAACCGGCTTCGACGAGCTTAAACCACTGCTCCGCAGGGATCGCCGATTGCCCGGATTCCCAGCGCTGCCAGGTCCGGCGGGAAACATTGAATCGTTTTGCGCACTCTGTAACGGTCAAACCTGATAAAATGCGGGCGGAAAAGAGCGGGATATTTTTCATGGTTAAATCCTCCTAGTGCGACATTTAACGTTAAATGTCGCAGTCTGTCAACAGAAAAACAGGTTTACTAGTACGATTTTCCGGATTTTTATTATCTTGTGACACAATCGGGAGGGTGAAAAACCCCTGTTTTTATTAGCAAGTGATACAATGGAAAACGTGGAAGATATTGAAATCATTAAAGAAAGCGAAATTACTAGTAACTTTAGTACGAAAAAAAGGGTATAAGGTGCCAACTTTTTCGCGCTAGATGTCGCACCTCTGATAAATTAACTACGCAAACTTTGCACTGCGACAAATAGCGAGAAAAAACTAGCCGGTATACCCCCATTTTTTCATGTTTTTTTACTAAATCTACACCTAATTAATTAATTACTTAGAAACTAAAATAAATAAACCCGTGGTATTTCGCCCACTTGCGCCCTGCTGGTTATCACCTGCCATACTATCACCTGATAACTAAATCCTGTTACTTGGTATACAGCTAAATGTATCACCTGTTATGGATTTTGCCTTAATCGTGATAGCTGCATATGTGTAACCGCTCATATATAATTTATAACTTGTTGAAAGCATTACGTTGCGTCATCTGTTAAACGTACTAGCTGCGGCGCCGTGGTGATACTTTCGCCCCTTGATAAACTTAGTTTTTATCGGTTGCCCAAAAAGAAAAGCCCGGCACGATGGCCGGGCGGAGGGTTTAGTATTTAGCAGGTGTTAGCGGGGCATGGGCAGTGTTTTTAGAAAACTAGCATATCTTCCCCACAATGCCGGGCGTCTCTCAATTAGGTGTCCTAATTCTTCTCTTGTTAGCCCTGATCGGACCAGTTGCATAAACGTATCGTCTTTTTCACCTATTTCCCGGCTTACTTGGTAGAAAATTTGTTTTTGCGTGGGTTGTTTCATGGCATATCCTCCTCGGTAGATTTAACTAAACTTTAGCATCTGCTAAATGATATGTCAAGTGATAAATTCAAAATATTTTCGATTCCCAAAATACGCTTGTTGCACCTGCTAAACGGGTATATGTGCCAGGCCTGGTGGATCTGCAGCGTGCTTTGCGCTCCTGGACCTGGGGAGGATCGAGCCGAAAAGGGGAGGGGGTCCAGGGGATGAAGGAGGGGGAGGGGAACCCCCTCCGGGGGTATGTCATTTGCAGGTGCTTAGCCCCTCACACTCCGCAGCCCCTTCCCACCCAAAAAGTTGTTACTCTAGACAC
>CAZEOE010000068.1:0-4542 GCA_964513665.1 Candidatus Woesearchaeota archaeon
CTCAGTACAAAACGCCCACAATCTTTCTCTTTATCTGCTCAAATCTTATTTTCTCAATATCCTGAGAATTGTCTCCTTTAACATAGAAATAAACCCCTTCAGCATCGCTCCCCTTTCCCACAACCCTATGAACCACAATCACCTCATTAGAGATATAACTTACAATATCTCCAACCAATATCTCATCAGAAGTCACAGGTGTAATAGTTATTCCATTAGCGCTTTCATCTAAAAAAGGCAACATGCTCCCAGTATCGCCATAATCACTCAATCCAAGCGCATCTCCTTTTATTTCTATCCTATCCTTAAAAATAAAAACATCGCTCTTATCAAAAAAGTCAGAGGGCGCATTCAAGGAAGCCGAATCTAGCTCAGGAGAAAGCCCAACTATTATTCTCTCCCTATAATCAGAATAAAAATTAGAAGCCACAAAACCAAGGCTAAAAAAGAAAGCACAAACACAAACAACAAACATAACTTTCAACATACCCATAATCAAAAGTAGAACGAAGAGATTATAACTCTTGCGATTAGTTATCTCTCACAAAGAATCCCGTAAATCTACAAAACATTGAAGAAAGAAAGCCTCTCTTCTCCCCATTTGAATTCAAAATGCAACTACTTTGAGCGGTCGAGCTTCCCTTCTTACATTTAGCACCCTCTGTATAACAACTATCATTCAAATTCCCAGGGAGCTTCTTACATACGTTATTCTCACATCCCAAATAATAACAATCCATATTAGAACCACATGCGTTTGTTCCTGAACCATTGACAGAAACGCAAGCCATATTCACACAAGCCAAATGTGTCTGCGGAGGTGCCTGATAAACACATCTCCCACTCTGACAAACATTTCCAGCAGGGCAACCAATACTAGAACTAACAACACTATTATTCACACCGCAAGCATATTCAACTACAGCAGTAGAAGTATAACAATAATCGCTATAAAATCCAGAGCTTGAATTCACATAACCAGATAGACTAACATTGAACCCTCCGTCGCTATCAAAACAAAATGAGGACTGAACAGGAACAAGATTCGCAAATACGCTAACATACCCTCCGATAGGAAGATACCTATCAGTCAAATAATCATAATAGCCTGACTTAGCAAATCTAATGCTATAATTCTGATTTCCAGGAAGAGAAACATTCCTAGGGGTAACGCCTCTTAACAAACCATTAACATATATATTCGCACCAGAAGGATTTGAGTTAAAGATAAAAGTCCCATTACCAACAGGAGAAAGAATAGGAATCAAAGTAGCATTAACCTGAACAAGCTGACCCTCAGGAACAAACTGCAAACCCTGCCAAATATAATACCCTGTCTTACTCAAAGTAACGTTATGCGTATAATTTCCCGTAACATTAGTAAAAACAGGAGTCAAACCCTTATACACTCCATTAACATAAACACTTGCACCAGAGGGAGTAGAACCAATAGCTAAATAACCTAAAGCACTAACTCCTGAAACAAAAAGCAAAACCAGCAAGAGAAAAACAAAACCTCTCTTAAAAGACACCAATCCAAACATATAAGAGAAAAACGCAACTTATTTTTAAATATTCATATTAATTATAAAATTACAACAAACTAAATTTCTCGCTTCATCTTCCTATATCTCAAATATATAATCAAGACTATCAAAAGCAGTAAAAGAATAGGAATGAGATAATAGTAATTAACTTTCCTCAAAGGCAATTCAACTGGACACTGTGTCGGACATGGACCTCCACAATCCAATCCCTCCTCTCCCTGGTTTTGTATTCCATCCGAACATGTAGGGCAAGCATCACAAGATCCTCCGCAATCAACCAACAACTCGCAACTTCCCCCATGACAGTTTTTTATCCCATCACTACATGAAGGATTCAAAGTATAATAACAATACTGTACCTCGACAGGCTTTCCCCTAGTAACATTACAAAAAGATAAGTCGCTACAAAATCTATTCTGATATCCGCAAAACTCCTCTCCCCATCTTTCAGCATCACAGCTATCTTTTATTTCTCTATATATTTCTCCAGATACTTCTCCCTTATTCAACCCTTCTTCGACATTTAAACAACTCTCCCAGCTATTACACGCCCACTGAGTCTGACAGGAAGGTCTTGTAGAACCACCTCCACCTCCACCACCGCCTCCTCCGCCTGATGGTGGAGAACTTGGACAAGCAACACCCTGAACACTAACATTCCACTGCAAACTCGCATTCAACTCTCCATCAGTCGCAACGACCTTAACATAATGCACTCCCGAAATACCACAGCCAAAAGCATAATTAAACTCATCAAACAAAGACATATTATCATATTCTATCAAAGAGTTATCAACATACCAATAAGTATCAGGAAAAGTTCCATCGGGATCATATTCAGTCACATTGAAATATAAATTAACTCCTCCAGAAGCAAAAAAGCTCAGATTAATTGGAGTGTAATTAACAAATCTCGGAGCTCTGTTCAAGTCAGTCACAGTAAGCTGAAAATCTTCACAAACACTCAAATTTCCTCCAGTAGAACCGCAAACATTCGTGATATTAGGATGAATTTTAGCAAGAGGCAAACCTCCATCTGTAGAACAAACCCTTACAATATAATTTCCCACCTGGCTCGAATTTGCGGTAAAATTAATTAAGCCATTCGAAGAGTTTATCTTAAAAAGTTCGCTTCCGGAAAGAAAAGTGCTATTATAACTCAGATTAAATCCATAAACAGTTTTCTCAACATCAGACACTCCAAAAAATTCAAGCAGAGTACTATTCTCTCCTCGGCTCCAAACAGTTTGCACACCTATTGAATCATAAACTAAAGGAAAATTATTTATCTCAATAACAGAAATGTTGAAACTCTTCCTGTCAAGCAAGGGTCCTGGAAAAGCATTATTATCTACAACAGAAATATTTCTAGAATAATTTCCGACATCTGCCTTTCCCAAAGTTCCAGAGAACAACAAAGTCTCTGCATAAGTCAGATAAGGTTGTTTAGTCTGATTGAAATAATTATTTATGAAAAACTTCACAGAAGGCTCAATAACAAATGACAAATCATCTTCATCGATATCTGTAGCATTTATAAGAACTTGAGGTGTTACGCTTCCTTCACAAGCCCATACACTAGATATATTTCCCAAAGTCGGGGCGGTATTGTTTACAAGAATAAAAAATTCAACACTTGCATTCCCCATCCTCCCAATAGAATCATTTGCATAAACTGTCAACAAATTGTTCCACCTCGAAGCCACAAAACTAGTATTTGGAACAAATGAAATATTTTCATAAATAAAAACTCCGTGTCTCAAATCAAACAAACTAAACCACCAACTCTCAATATTCGAATTTGCCGATACATTCAAATCTATAAGAAAAGTATCAAATTTACCAAATTCATAACTTTTATTCTCAGGACTCGAAATATTTAAAATTATTTCAGGGTTTAATATCCCTAAAGAGATAGATCCAAATATAGAATATCCTGTAAAAGCCAAAAGTCCTGCAAAAAAAGCAAGAACAATCCCAAGAATGAAAATTCCTCCTTTATTCATGCACTATCTTGATAAAATTACTATAAAAACGTTGTTAAAAAAACCGCCTTCTAGTAGATACTCTTAGATACCCCTCATAACTGCCCTCGGGAAAATCTTCCCCAACACATAATGAAAGAGACTTTTCTCTTTTTTCACTCGGTTGCAAAGCCTCATCATCCAACTTCCCAAACAAGCCTCTTAAATTCTCACTCTCCTCAAAGCCTATCATGACAGGGAAATTCTCATTGTTAACAAGATCAAGAGTTCTGATAGTCGAGCACCCTCCAGGAGGAAATCTCCCAAAAGCAAGAACACTGCTATTGACATCGAAACCAATATTATTTTTTTCTACAATAAACTTAACTCCTATCTCCATAGTTTCAACTCTACTATATAATGAAAAGAAAAATACAGCCAAAGCTAAAATAAAAATAAAAACTGACAAGATTAATATAAATTTATTTCTTTTTCGAGACATTTTTCTCAAGCCTCCTAAACTTAATATATAGCCATACAAACAACAAAACCACAAGAACAAACCCTGCAATTAATCCCATAACGACATAATTAATCTCTCTCTTGAATCTGGCATCGACTATTTTTTCATTGCTCATATTCTGATAAAATACTCTCAAGGCCATCTTAAATTTACTATCTTCAATAGAACTTGTATCAAAGTATCCAGATAAAGTCTTTGTCTCAAATCTCCCTAAATTCTCAGATGGAGTCTTGAAAGTAATATTAGTATTCAAGATTCTTCCCTCAATATAAACTCCTTGAATAAGCTCATTCCAATGACTCTCAACATTTACAAAAACAGGGTTTATTTTCTCTCTTTCAAAAATCTTCGTATATTCAACTATATCAACAAAAAACTCTCCAACCCTGAAATTACTTTCGGCAATTGCAGGCTTCTCTCCTCCATATTCTACATTAACAACTGCCTTATATCTCCCAGGTTCCAACTTCCCAGTATTAAACAATTTAACAATCTCCACACTCTCCGT
>CAZEOE010000069.1:0-4517 GCA_964513665.1 Candidatus Woesearchaeota archaeon
GCAATCTTGACATCATAAAATCAGAAGAAAAAATAATAGGCTCCACATTCATTATTCCCTGCGACAGAAACATAATGAATCAATTCATCAACAAAAAACTAAATGAAAAAGAAATGTTCGAACAAATCAAAAAAGAAATAAATTATAACGACTTTGAAACAATTTACCTCTGTTCAGCATTCATTATCCCAAAATTCAGAAAAAGGGGTATTTCAGCAAATGCAATCATAAAATCAATAGAGAATATAACAAAAAAAAGAAACATCAAACCTATTCTTTTTTACTGGAAATATTCGGAAGAAGGCGCAAAACTTGCACAAAAAACATCCAAAGTTCTTGGTCTTGAGCTAAAAGAAAGACTTTAAAAAACATGTCTCTTTGAGTAATTAATGAAAGAACTAGAAACTATCAATATCGGGATGTTTGGCCATATAGACCATGGAAAGACAACTCTCTTAGAAAAGCTTAGCGGTAAATGGACAGATACTCATTCGGAAGAAATGAAAAGAGGAATAACAATAAAATTAGGTTATGCCGACACAACAATATACAA
The DNA here is from genome assembly GCA_964513665.1 of Candidatus Woesearchaeota archaeon. GTDB lineage: Archaea > Nanobdellota > Nanobdellia > Pacearchaeales > GW2011-AR1 > UBA73. The sequence goes on from CAZEOE010000069.1 coordinate 554, forward strand.
AGATAAAGACTTCTATAATATAGAAAAGAAAGGCGAACCGATAAGACATGTTTCATTTATAGACTGCCCTGGACACGAAATGCTTATGACGACGACACTTTCAGGAGCTGCACTTATAGATGCAGCAATTCTTGTGATCGCAGCCAATGAGGGATTAAAACCTCAAACATATGAACACCTCATGACGCTCCAAGCAAAAAAAATAAAAAATCTCATAGTTGCACAAAACAAAATAGACTTAGTGTCAAAAGAAGAAGCCAAGAAGAATTTCAAGGCAATAAAAGAATTCCTAGGTAAAGATTTCGAAAATGCAAAGATAATCCCAGTTTCCGCACAACAGGGAATAAATATAGATTTAATATTGAAAGCCATAGCAGAATTTCAAATTCCGGACAGACAATTAGAAAAATCACCTATATTCCTAATAGCCAGAACTTTTGATATAAACAAACCTGGAACCCTCCCCGTTGAGCTTCACGGCACAGTTCTTGGAGGTACACTAAAACAGGGTAAATTGAAAGAAGGAGATGAAATAGAGATAAGAAAGATAACTCAAAAAGAAGATATTAAATTTAAAACAAAAATTGCATCCCTATTCAAGGGATCAAAAAAAGTCAAAGAGCTTACACCTGGAGGCAGTATGTCTATAGAAACTGAGCTCGACATGTCCATAGGTAAGTCAGACGCTCTTGGAAATTCAATAGTTGCTCACCCAAACTCTCTTCCTCAACCATCAGTTAAAATAAATCTCAAGTATACACTATTTCCAAAAATACTTGGAGTATCAGGAAATATAAAAACAGAAAAACCAAAAATAGCAGAAGTCCTTATGTTAAGCATAAATACTTCTATAACCGGAGGCTCCGTATCCGCAATATCCGAAAAGAATATTTCCCTTGATCTTAAAATACCTGCCTTTCTTTTCACAGGAGATAATGTTGCAATCGCAAGAAACTTTAACGGCCACTGGAGACTAATAGGATACGGAGAAATTATTTAAATCCGATAAATCTCGATCCAAAAAACATATCTTTATATCTAATAGCTTATTTTTCATTTTATGAACGATATCGAGTCTGCAATAAAAAAAATAAGTGGTCCTTGCGCAATTCTCGCAGGAGCAGGCACAGGAAAAACGCATACAATTGTAGAAAAAATAAAGTACCTTATAGAAAAAAAAATTTACCCTGCAGAAAAAATATTATGTATCACTTTTTCAAATGAAGCCTGCAACAATATCATAACAAGATTAAGAAAATCACTAAAGGAAGAAAAAGAGCCAAATGTAAAAACATTTCATTCCTTTTCATCAGATCTTCTCAGAAAACACGCCACAAAACTAGACATAAAAGAAAACTTCTCAATTCTCGATGAAAACGAAGCAAAAATAATACTGCATAAAAACTTTAAAGTAAGTGTAGCAAACTGCCACAAATATGTTTCCTCCATAAGTATTGCGAAAGATCTTGGAATCACTAAAGAAAAAATAGAGGATTATATCACTAGAGAAAAATCAAGTTTCCCAGAAGACATTGAAGCCTATCTAAAAGAAACAGAGTTCGAATTTCAAACAAGACATATAAAAAAAGATAAAACGCAAAAAAAAGCTATTGTTGAAGAAATACAAAAGGCGAAAAATATTCTTGACCTTAAGAAATTCATAACCTCATGGACAGCATATGAAAAAATAAAAAAAATAAAAAATTACCTTGACTATTCAGACCTAAACAAATATGCCTTAGAGCTTCTAAAAAATTTCCCTCATATTTCCAATGAATTTGAATATATAATAGTGGATGAATTTCAAGATACAAATAAAATACAGTTAGATATGATTTTCTCTCTAAATAACGAAAATATAACAATTGTAGGAGATCTTAACCAGAGCATTTACAGATTCAGAGGCGCATACAAAGAAAACTTCGCAGAATTCAAAACAAAATATAGTATAAAAAATGAAGATATCTTCAATCTCAACAAGTCGTTTCGTTCCCCAAATAAAATATTGAGAACAGCACACAAACTGATTGAAAAAAACTATGAAAAAAAAGAAGACTGCTTTCCTGTAGAAAACGCAAATAACGCCGAAGGTGAACAAATAGAAATTTATGAGCTAAAAAACGGAAAGGAAGAAGCCAGAAAAGTTAAAGAAATAATAATCAAAGAAGCTCATTCAAAAAAACTCGAGGATATCTGTGTACTTTTTAGAACGCACCAACAGGGAAGAATAATAAAAAAAGTCTTGGAATCAGAAAAGATACCTTTTTGCTATGTATCAAGATCCTCTTTGTTGAAGCAAAAATCAATTAAAACAGTAATAGACTACCTTAACATAATAAACAACATAAGAAAAAAATCCAAAGGAGGAGAAAAATCCTGGTGGAATCTAATATACAATCTAGAGCTTCAAGAAAAAGACCTTATAAAAGTCGGAAAGTTGATAGATTCGTATAAGTTCTCTGAAAATTTTGACGCGAAAATTCTTAACTCCATTCAAAATTTGGATCTTGATGAATATGCCAAAAACGCCCTCTCAATACTCACAGATAAAATAAAAAAAATGATACAGATAAAAGAGTCTAACTCCCCAGAAATAATCTCTGAGATATATAAAATATCAGGAATCATGGAAGAACAAAAAACACCTGAAACAAAAGAAATAACGCTCAATTTAAACAAATTTCTTGAAATAGCAAAAAATCACTCGGAAATGTATTCTCCTGATTTAGAGAGTTTCATGAACCACCTGGAATCTATAGATGCCCTCGGAATAGAAATAGAATCCTCAGACATAGAAGAAAAAGGAGTCAGACTTATGACTCTCCATGCAACAAAGGGTCTGGAATTTAAAACAATAATCTTGACAAACATGGCTCAAAACAAATTCCCGATAATAAAAAACTCTTCGACACTTATACCTCTAGAGCTCTTTCCAGACATAGAAAATAAAAAGATATCCCACGACCAGTACCTTATTGAAGAATATGATAAAAAAAGCCAACTTTTCGAAGAAAGAAGATTATGCTACGTCGCACTAACAAGAGCAAAAGAAAATCTGTATATAACCTATGCCTTAAAATACGGAGAAAGAAAATTCTCACAATCTCAGTTCCTTGAAGAAATAAATTACAAAGAAAACCCTGAAATAATTTTTATTCCAGACTACGAAGAAACACCCTATGAAAAATTAAATCCTCTTGGCATATTTATAGAAAAAGAAAAAGAATTCGAGGATAAGATTACTTTTTCCCCCTCAGCACTCCTGCTATTCTCAGAGTGCGAAAAAAAATATGAATACAAATACAAATACAAAATGCCGGAGGAAAAAATAATATCTTGGGAAGAATTAAGGTTAGGTAGTTTTATACATCTCGTACTTGAAAAAGGTGTAGAAAGCAAACTTAAAGCTCTTAACGAATTTCTCGGCCTAGCAAGAGATCTCTCTGAAGAGGAAGAATGGGAAAGCATAAACCTTGAAGAGGCAGAACAATTGGTAAGAGTTTTTTACGAGAGAAATAAAGATAAATTCAACGAATATTCAAGAACAGAACAGCAACTAAAAACAAAAATAGAGGAGTTAAACTTCGTAGGCTTTGCAGATAGGATAGATTTTCATCAAGATGGAATAGAAATCATCGACTACAAAACTGGAAAATCCTCAATACCTCCCAAAAACAGAAACTGGCAACTTGGGTATTATATCTTGGCAGCGTCAGAAATAGGAAAAGTCAAAAAAGTCACACTAGACATGTTAAAACAAGAAAAGCCACTTGAATTCGAAGTCCTAGATACTGGAGTAGTAAAAGCAACTAACTCAAGCAGAATGGAGTTCAATATAAATGAAGTAAAAAAAGAGCTCATCGAAGAAGCTAAAAAAATACTCCACGCCTACAAAACTTCTTTCAAGCCCTGCCCAATTGAAAAAAACTGTGAATTCTGCAACGAATATATTTATAGAATCTAA
>CAZEOE010000070.1:0-4338 GCA_964513665.1 Candidatus Woesearchaeota archaeon
CCGCGTGGCGCGGGGCCGGGGCGCGGGGCGCGGGGCGGTGGCGCCTCGAGGGCCCGGACGGCCGAGAGCACCTGCTCGAGGGAGGGCGAGGTCGGCGCGCCCAGCGCGGGGCGACGGCGCGGGGCGCGGGCCATGGCCCAGGGTGGCACACCCGCCGCGCGCGTGTCGAGATCGCGCGCGACCCCCGGGGCCCCCCCGCGATCCGCGGCGCGAGCTCTGCGCCCACCCAAACGCACATTATGTGCCGGAGCACCCGACGCGCACGGCGTGACCAAGGCGCCCACCGTGTGCGAGGGTGTGCGACGGTCGGGGCTCTCGCGGGCGGGGCGGCCTCGCGCAAGCGTCGTACCATGACGCGGGGCGGTGAGGACCCGTGACGCGGCGCACTAGACAGTTACGACACCCTCACGTTGTGTCGAGGTGTCAGAACGCAACCGCGCGGAAACGTTGCGGTTTCCGCCGTGACGCGTCGCACTAGACGGCTCTGACGCCGCCCAAGACTCTTGCCGGCGCCCGGTGACACCCCCGATTCCGACGTACTTTGGCCATACGTATATGGTCATTCTACCCTGTAACTACCCCCCTTGCTTCCTACGGCTCAGATCTTTGTAGATGGGTGTCTAAGGCAGTGCGTCAACGAGCTAAGTGGTCGAGATCGTTGAGCTTTCCGTCTGACACATGGAGTTGCCCGCGCAGGGGTCGTAAGTGCCCGGAATCATTGAGGAAGTTTCTGACACTAGGCGAACGGCGAATGACGCGGTGAATCCCTTGTGATTCCGGGCAATTAGCTCGCGACACGTTGACAAAACCGGACGTCTGTCCGGCGTAACACCTCGGACCGTAACACCGTCACGGGTCGTTCCGGTGTGACGGTCGCGTGGGCGTAACACCACGGCGCGCGGCCGCGGATTCCCCGGGGATCCGAGGTGTCGCGCGCTGGCACGCGGGGTGCAGTGTCCCTCGGCACGGGCGACGGGACGCCCGAGAGGAGACACCGACCATGACCATCACGACCCGTCAGATCCGAGAGCTCCAGACCGAGGCCGCCCGCGTCGGGGACTACGCGATGGAAGACGTGTGCTCCATCGCCCTCGGGGAGGAGCTCGAGGAGCGCGAGCCGGGGATCGTCCCCGAGCGCATCCGCTCGATGTCCCGGGAGGATGCGCTCGCCGAGTGCGAGCGCGTCATCGAGGCCGACGACGAGGTGGCGTCGTGAGCCGGGGGCTCATCCGCGAGCGGCTGCGCCTGCGCCGCCCCGGCCTCGGGGAGCTCGTGCTCGCGGGGGCCTACGGCCAGCGCCGCGCCGTGCTGCGCCTGTACCGGGCGGCGTCCGAGAGGTGCGGTCGCGAGCCGCGCGACCTCGCGGAGGCCCGTGCGTGGGCCCTCGTGTGCGAGCGTGCGGCGCGGCTCGCGGAGGTGTACGGGGCGCCCGAGATCGCCATCGTGGCCCGGTACGATGGCGACGTCGTGCCCCTGGCCACGGTGCCCGCCGCCCCGGAGGGCCCGCCGCGTCGCCGCGTCGCCGCCCGCGCCGTCGCCGGAGGCGCGTCGTGAGCGCCTGTCCGATCGTGCCCCTGGGCTACCGTCTCGCGGCGGCCGACGAGCCCGGGGAGCACCTCGCGTCGCCCGACGGCCGCGCCCGGGCGTGGGTCACGCGGGCGCCCGCGGCGGCGCCGCCCGCGCCCGGGGAGTGGGGACCCCGCCCGATCGGCGAGGTGCGCGCGGGCTGGCGCGTGCTCGCGGACGAGCCCCCGCGCCGCGACGGCACGCCCGCGGAGCCCCCCCGCGCCCCGCGCATCCTGGTGGTGACCGTGGTCACGCCGATCCACCTCGAGGGCGCGGGCGCCGGGGCCGTGCCCCTGTCACCCCACCGCCTCGTGTGGTGCCGCCCGGCGTAACACCCCGCAGCCGCAACACCGGAACGATCCGTGACGGTGTTACGACCGCGCGACGTAACACCGCGGCGCGCGACCCAGGATTCCGCGCGGATCCGCGGTGACGCCCGCTGGCACGCGGGGTGCAATGTCTAGAGGCACGGGCGACAAGACGCCCCCGAAGGAGACCGACCATGATCCCCGAGACCCGAGAGCAGCCCGTCCCCTACGTCGTCGCCGTGCACGGGCCCTACGAGGCGTCGCCTGTCACGGTGAGCGCCCCCACGGCAGAGGCCGCGGTGGCGCTCGCCCGTGAGTACATGCTGCTCGTCGGCGGTGTCCACAGCCGTGTGGAGGGGTGCGCGCTGTACTACGGGACGATGCGCGCCGGGTGGGTCCACGGATCCGCTGTGCGCCGTCCGCTGGACGCGTACGAGGTCCGCCGCCGCGACGAGGCAGCGCGGTACGGCGCGCGTGTGTGGCACGTCGCCGACCGGACCTGAGACGCTGGCGCCCGGGCCTCCGCGAGGGGGGCCCGGGAGCGGGCGCCTGCGCCCGAGAGGAGACACCGACCATGACCATCCAGATCCAGCCCCCCGCAGTCGTCGTCGCCGCCCGTCGGGTGCTCGCCCAGGCCGCCAGGGGCGTCTACCAGCGAGCCCTCGCCGCCGGGCGCGCGGCGTGGTCCGGGGCGGGCCTCTCGGGCGCCGCGCGGACGTACGGGGGCCGCTACGCGCGGAGTCGCGCGGGGCTCCTCGTCCGCGCGGACCTCGCCCTCCGCGACTGGGCGCCCGCGGCGCTCGTGACCGCCCTCGTGCTCCGCGAGGGAACGTGGCGCCGCGAGCTGGCCGTGCTCGAGGCCGGGCGCGCGTACCTCGTCCATCCGCCGCGCGGCGTCGCCTACGAGGTCGACGTCACCGGCATCCGCGACATCCACGGGTCGGCGGTCGCGCGGGCGGCCGTTGCCATCGCCGCGGGGAGCCAGCGCGTGCTCCACGCCGCCGCGCTTGTGGGCGCCCGCGCGGCCGATCTCCGGGTGGAGCTCGTCGCGGGCGGGGTGGCGTCGTGACGTGGCGGGTGGCGTGGCGGGGCGAGGAGTGGCTCGTGCCCGACTCCGCGACGGCGTGGCGCATCTACGACCAGGCGCGGGCGGCGGGGGTCTACGGGGTCGAGATCGACGACGTGCCGTCGCACGCCGAGACGCTCGACGCGATCGGGCGGGCCGCCGGCATCAACGGGGACGTGGACGCGGAGGCCGTCGAGGCCATCGCCGTCCGGCGCCTCGCGACCCTCGTGCCGGCGGACGACGACGAGGACGGGACCGACGAGTGCAGGCCCGACGAGGACGACGACGTCGAGGCGTGGGGGGAGTGGATCACCGGCGTGCTCGGCGCGAGGGACCGCGCCCGGGAGTCGCTCGCCGCGGTCGCGGATGTGCTCACCGGAGACGCCAGCGACCGCCCGCGGGGCTACGATCCCGAGGAGTGGCGGACGTGGGCCCGGGAGGCGCTCACGCGAGCCTTCTCGCCCGCGGTCGACCGCGTCCGGGGGCTCGAGGCCGCCCTCGCGGCCGCGGAGGCGCGGCTCGCGGCCGTCCGGCGCGCGCTCGACGGGGACGACACGTGACCGCGCGCGAGGCGTGGTCCGGGGCGGGGCGCGTGCCCGCCCGTGGCGGCGATGACGCCGGCCTGTGGGAGGTGCTCCTCGGCCGCGTGCGCGCGGCCCGGGATGCGGGCGCCGTCTACGCGATCGCGATCACGGGGCTCCCCGCCCCGACGCCGCGCCAGGGCGTGCTCCTGCTCCGGACGCGCGGGCTCGTCGAGGTCGCCCGCGTCGCCCGGGCCCGGCGCGCCGTCACCCGTCTCGCGTGGGGTCCGCTCGTCGTCACCGACGAGGGGCAGCTGTGCCACCATGGGCACCGCGAGCCGCACGAGCGTCCCGCGTGGGACCCGCCCCGCCACTGGGATCCCCCGCTGTGCCGTGGCGGGAGCCCACGCGTCACGCGCATGACCGCGCCCACCTGGCGCCTCGCGGTCCGATGGAGCTCGGGCGGCCTGCTCCTCGTCGACACGACGATGCGATGGATCGACGGCGCGGGCGGCCCACGCGTCGAGGGATGGGCGACCCGACGGGTCCGGGGCAGGGACACCTCCGTCCGCGTCGAGCGGGCCTGGATCGAGATCCCCGCCGCCGACGTCGCGCCAGCTATTGTTGCCCCAGCGTGAACACACGATCTCGATGTCGGGTGTCCCGATACGCGACATCGCGATCGTGCATCGCAACACCCGACACTGAGATCATGTATCGAACGTCGTGTCAAACGAAAAACGACAACGGCCCGCCGTTTTCTCACGTGCAAGAAAAAAGCGACACGCGGCAATATTTTCGTGAGTGCATGTGGGTGCGTGTGCTCTCGCGTGCACTGAGGTGCGAGTGTGCCAGGTTGTGCCATTCGATCTAGGGC
>CAZEOE010000071.1:0-4254 GCA_964513665.1 Candidatus Woesearchaeota archaeon
GCACTTTAGTGCATGGATGAATGCAATCTTGAGCACAAGAGAATTTCTTGAGTTTTAATTCTCTGTGCAGAAAATTTAAATGATTAGAAAGAATTTTCTTGCATCCAAAAGTCTAACGCAAAACAAAGACTTTTTGATTTGAGTGTTGTTTTTTCTGTCTACTTTATGATAAAAATTTTAGGGTCTCTTGGAACAGTTTTTATTCAGGGAGGAATACTTGGCAGTTTATTTTTTGTCCTTACAAGTTTTATTCTACCTGGTTTTCCAATGGTAGCCTTAATTATTACACTGATATACTCTTCAAATGAGAAGGCAACAAAGATAATTCAATGGGTCTCCGTTGCATCTATTATATTTTTTGTGATAATTGTTAAGGCTCTAGGTGGCAATTTACCTTAAGGATACATCTAAACATCTATATTTGCTTCATGCGCTCTTTCTGAGATGAATGTTCTTCTTGCTTCAACATCATCACCCATTAATTTAGAGAACACCTGGTCTGCGAGTGCAGCATCTTCTATTGTTACTTTTTTCAATGTTCTGGATTTTGGATCCATCGTTGTCTCCCATAACTGATCAGCATTCATTTCCCCAAGACCCTTGAATCTCTGAACATCTACTTTCCCCTCGTACTTATCCATTATTTTTTTCAGCTCCTCATCGTTGTATACATAATGATATTCTTTTTTTCTAATTCTATATAATGGTGGAACTGCAATATATATGTGCCCGTTCTCTATGAGTTTAGGTAGAAATCTGAAGAAAAACGTTAACAATAATGTTGTAATGTGAGCTCCATCTATGTCTGCATCAGTCATTATAATTATTTTTGAATACCTTAATTTTTCTAAATCAAATTGCTCGCCTATCCCTGAGCCGATAGCAGTTATTAGATTCGATATTTCCTCAGATGAAAGAGCCTTTATAGGATTTGCCTTTTCAACGTTTAGTATTTTACCCTTTAGTGGAAGTATGGCTTGGAATTCCTTGTTCCTTCCCTGTTTTGCGCTGTTATGAACAAAAACACCAGAAGCAAGCGCAAAATTGTGAGTGTTCGGAACTTCTATATCATAAACATCTATTTTATTTTTCAGGTTTTCTATATATTTTATCTTGTGATTATAATTTTGGACAGCCTCAAGCATTTTTTCATTATCGGAATCGAAAAATCTCGAACAAAATGTTTCATAGGTGAGAAGATTATTGTCTTTTGCCTTTATTCTCAAGGTATTAAAGTTTTTCAAATTTCCTTCCTTTTCCAGAACATTTTTCATAAAAGAGATTGTTTTCCTGTAGTATGTTTTATTGTAAGTTTCTTTTCTTTTATCTCTAAAGCTTTGAGTCCATTGCTCTTTTGTTTTTTGGCTTCTCCATTTTTTTAACTCATCATTACTCCATTGTTCCTTAGATATTTTTCTTAAGTATTCTTTTGCTTCCGGATGTGTTTCAAAAAAGTTTATTACTCTTTCTGAGGCAAGATCTCTGTTCTCGTTATTTCCCCAATAGCTTTTCTGCTCTTTGTCCAATCTTTTTTTTGTTTCTTCTCTATATTCTTCATTTGTATAATAAAATTCTATAGACTTGTTCTTCATATATTCTTTATAATTTTCATCTTTCCATTGTTCTTTAGCACGGTCGCTTAAAATTTTTCTCATTTCTGGAGTACTTGCCCAATCCCTGACTTTTTGTCTGTATTCGTTTGATTGTTTTGCAACTTTTGATTTTTCTATTGAATCCAACCTATGCAATGTCTTTTTTAGATTTTGAGCATGGATCAATAGGTGTTCTTCTTTTGTCAATCTTATTATGTTTTCAGGGTTGTTGTTAAGTTTATTGAAATCTATGTGGTGCCTTGATTCTCCCTGCTCCTTAAGATATACTCCATTTTTTAGATTATACTCATCCGAAAGCATGTGGGTGAAAATCCATGTTTTGTTTTGATCCCACACCATTTCATAGCCATCTATAGTTATCCTTCCGCCAATTTTAGATATTCTTTTATGCAAAGGCATAAGGGAATCTTTGTTTGTTAAAAGTCTTGCCTCTTTGTAACTGCCATCTCTAAGCATAAACTTATGATCAGGTGTGCATATTATTTCTTCGTTATTGTCTAAAACTATTTTTATGACTTCTGAGTCTTTTTTTGTAAGCCTTGGGTTTCTTATTTCCTCAATACCGATGCTTCCGTCTGGCATTATAGTATAACAAAAGTTTCTTTTTCCTTTTAAACTATCTTCTATTAAATCTTTAAATGATAGATTTCTACCGTCTACAAGAGCTACCTTTGTGTCTCCAGAAAAACAGCCTCCGGCAGAATCTCCCTCCACAATATACAGCTCAGTCTCTTCTTTGCTTTTTCTCGAGCAGTCTGCAAGTTTTCCTGGAAGACCTCCTACACTGAATGCACTCTTTCTTCTTACTAACTCTTTTGCCTTCTTTGCGGCATTTCTCGCAGCCTGTGCTTCCAAGGCTTTTTGAACAATTCTCTTCGCAATGGGGGGATTTTCTTCAAAGAATTCAGAGAGAGCACCCATGGAGATGCTGTCTACAATTCCCTTAACTTCTGAATTTCCTAGTTTCGTTTTTGTTTGTCCTTCAAACTGAGGCTCTGGAACCTTTACAGAGATTATAGCTGTAAGACCCTCTCTTACATCATCCCCTGTAAGATTTCCGTCCTTTGCTAATTTATTTTTATTTGCATAATCGTTTATCGCTCTTGTTAGTGCAGTCTTGAACCCAACAACATGAGTGCCACCCTCAACAGTATTTATCGTATTCACAAAACCTAAGACATTTTCCTGATACCCTGAATTATACTGGACAGCTGCTTCAACAACTATACTATCTTCTTTTTTAGTGAAGTAAACAGGCTTATGCAGAGGCTCCTTGGACTGATTTACCCACTTGACAAATTCTATCAATCCGCCTTCATAATGGAACGTTTCCTTTCTTCCTGAATTCTCATCTTCAAGAATTATTTTAAGACCTTTATTTAGGAATGAAATTTCTCTGAACCTTGTCTCTAATATTGAAAATTCGAATTTTGTAGTTGAAAAGATAGTTTCGTCCGGCGTGAAATTTACTTCCGTGCCTGTCTCTTTGCCTTCAAGCTTGCCTGTTACTTTTAAATCGTATAGAGGTTTGCCTATTTTGTATTCCTGCTGGTATATTTTTCCGTCCCTCTTTACTATAACTTTCATATGTTTTGAAAGCGCCGCAACCACGCTTATACCTACTCCGTGCAAACCACCAGAGACTGCATAGCTGTTTTTATCGAATTTTCCTCCTGCATGTAACTTAGTTACTGCAACTTCTAGAGCAGGTCTTTTGTATACAGGATGTATATCTACTGGGATTCCTCGTCCGTTATCACTTACTGTTACTGAGCCGTCTTTGTTTAACACAACTATTATTGTATCGCAGTGGCCACCCATAGCCTCGTCAACAGAATTGTCTACTATCTCATATACTAGATGATGAAGACCAGTCTTGCTCGTGCTCCCAATGTACATAGCTGGGCGCATTCTTACGCCTTCTAGACCTTCCAAAACCTTTATGCTTTCTCCTGAATACTCTTTCTTTGAATCGCTCATCCACACACTGAAAATCTACCACGTTTAAAAACCTTTCTTTCTTAATTTTCACTTTACCGACGATGAAATTGTTTTTCACCGCAATAATATTTTTAATAGGAAGTTTCATTGGAAAGTATGCGCTTAAAAGAGGTTTGCCTGTTTTTTTCTCTGTTTACAGCCATTTTCATTTTTTATGTATCTTCAATAAGATTTGATTATGATGTTGTCCCTCGCATCTCATTTGAGGCAGTACTTTATCATTATTCTGTTTTTTTCATTTTGACATGTTTTCTTTTGCTCTCATTAAGGCAGAACAAGACTTCAGCTTCTTTTGCTCTCGTCCTTTCATTTCTTTACGCTTGCTTCGATGAAATACATCAATTCTATGTTCCAGGAAGGTCTCTAGATTTATTTGATCTACTCATTGACTTCTCGGGCTCTCTTTCTGCTTTGATATTTATAATTTTGTTAAAGAAAAATAATAAATTCAGGCTGAACTTGCACGGGCAACTTTATTAGCCTCTTTAGCTCTTGATTTTTCTCTTGTTATGTGAAATGCCTCTGTCCATTTTATCTTTCTTTTATCTCTCTTCAATTTCAAAGAATTCATTCTGCATTTTCTTGAACAATAAAAGTCAACTATCCCTATATTTCTTATAAGGTGAACTCCTCTTGATGG
>CAZEOE010000072.1:0-4253 GCA_964513665.1 Candidatus Woesearchaeota archaeon
CTCTGTGAAATTCGTGTGTTTGAAATCACCAAACCAGTTAAATCTTAATTCTTCAGATCATAAAAAACTTTTCAAAGTCCTTTTACACATTTAAATGGTTTAAATTGAAAGACTAAGATATTTTTTAGAAATTTCGCTCGTCATATTTTTTCCAATTTTATTCTCATATTATTTTCATCTGGCAACTTATACCCCTGGTTAACTAATTCTTGTTCACTAAAATAAGCAGGTTGCCACGTAGGACAAGAATAGAAATCTTTTATGCCTCCTTGTTCTGATTTAACAAGAGGTTTAGATTTTGGAGGACTGCACAAGACATAATATTGCTTAGGATAGACCACTATAGCATCTTTTACTTCATCGGGAATTGGATTTTTCGTAAAATCGTAAGTTACCTTTAAAGAAAGAGTGCATTCGTCAGTAGCAATTCCTTGATATGTCCAAAGGACATTCCATACTTTTAAAGAAGGACAAGTTCCCCCAATAATACATAAACCGCCAGGGTTATAATTTCCAAAAAGAACGCTCTTCTCAACTTCATAAGCTCCTTTTTCTAAGTCAAACTCACAATCACTTGAATCACGTACATGAAATCCTATGCCGGAAATAAGAGAGAAAAATATAACTACCAAAACTGATGAAATTGTCCAAACCCACCACTTTCTATGAAGTTTCACAACTAAAGACAAATAAACTTAAGATTTAAACCTTATCATTAATTTTTTAATTCACCGAATAGTTTAAAAAGCCAAAATTAGCCTTATTTTAATGAATAAAGCAGTAATTTTAATATTTGTTTTATTAATAGGGATTATACCAAATATCCAAGCTCAGTCTAATCCTAACGAACCCGAATCACAATACAAAATATTTATTGAAGATGGATGGAATTTAGTTTTTGGGTTGACAATGCCTCGAGACCAAATTCTATCTCAAAGCGAAGTAAAGACAGAAAATATTAAGGCTATATATGCTTTTCTTCCCCAATATCAACAATACTTAAAGGTCTATCCAGAGATTGAAGATTATTCACGATTCGGACAGATAGATGATGATTATTTAGAAAATACAGGATTTTGGGTTTATTCAGACAAAAGAGGATTTTTAGAGTATGAAACCAGCGAAGATGACTTCATTCCAACCAAAGAAAGACAATTGTATCGAGGTTGGAATTTTTTAGGCATGACTCATGATACACAAAACGCATTCATTAAGAAAGGTTCTTGTAATATAGAAAGAATGGTTGGTTGGGAAAGAGGAGCGTGGAATGAGTTAACACGAGAACTTTTGAGTTCGATTGGTATGAGTTATGAAAAATTTAGTTTTATAGATGATGAAACGGACGCTGGACACGTTATATTACTAAAAGTTACAAATAATTGTATGCTCGATTTAGAATTAATTAGTGGACTCCCTAATCAAGATGGTCAGGATGGAATAGGTGCTCCTCCACCAATTGGAGAGAACACAAAAATAAAATGTTCGGACTCAGATGGTGGCTTAAATTACGCAACTCGAGGAGTAACTGGAGCAAGCGGGAATAGTTATACTGATTATTGCCCAACGAACGATGTACCAAATACTTTAGTAGAATATACTTGCGACTCTCCATACAGACCAGAAATGACTTCAAATCACTATGTTTGTCCTAATGGTTGCCAAGATGGAGCTTGCCTATAAAAGAAAATGATAAATAAAAGAGGGAAAACATGGATTTGGATTTTAGTAATCTTGTTAATTCTAATTATTATCGGAGTTATTGCTTATGTTATGATGTCTGGGGATACTGGCTCTGTAATTTCTGGAGGAAACTCAATTTCTCAGCCTCCAGCCCTGCCAAACTAGTCTATTTCCCTTTCAACATTCTTGCCAATTCAAGTAATGCTTTCAAATCTGCCCTGTCTAGCTTTTCATTGTTATCTTGCTCAAAAACCTTTTCAAGAGTTTCATCAACTTCTTTCTGCGATACATGAATATAAGTTTGAGTGTTTTTGAAATCTTGATGTCTTGCTAACTTTTGAGTCCTAATTGGGTCTTTACAAGAGGTATAAATCTTATTGATAAAATGATGTCGGAGTGAGTGTGAAGATAATGGGTGTAACTTTCTAATCCTCTCTTTTGTTGCAAAGGATTGTTAATATCTTCGAATAACCACCAACCACTCACCGCTTTCTAATTCAATAGCCCCACCAGGATTACCTGAGCGAATACTTGAGCGATGGTTGCCACGGAACTTGTTCTGTGAGCACTTCGAATCCTGAAATGCTTTTCTAATAGCCCCACCAGGATTCGAACCTGGGTCTCGGGAGCCAAAGTCCCGTATTCTAGACCAACTAAACTATAGGGCTAAATTCCACATCTTAACTTTCTTAAGATGCTTAAAATTACGAAATCCAACTTCTTTTAAAAATCTTTTTAATTCTGATTTTTTAGTAATCATTACATCTCTATTCCTGCTTATCCTAGAAGGGTTAATCCCAAAAGATATAAGGCTATCTCTAACTTGATTTAATAAATGAATATTATAATTGGTGAAAACTATTTGATGAGAGTTTTGATTAGTCAGTTTATAAACAGTCCCATCAGTATCGTAAAGTCCTCTCAAACAAACTCTCAGAAATTTTTTATTAGAGACTATCCAAGCAGGTATTATTAAATTATTTTTCAGTTTATCTCCAGGTACAAAACCTTTGCTTTCTAGAAAGTCCACAAGTCTTCTTCCTTGCACAACAAGAACCATAGCGTTACGTTGTTTTTGCTTAAAAACCTTAACTTCAACTTTAAATAATCTTTCAATTAAAGGTTTAACATAACTAAATAAATAGTCTTTATCATTTCTTGAATCTCCAACAATACGCGCTTCATAAGTTCCCAGCTTGTACCCTTTTAATTTTGTTAAATTTCCATCACCCAACATAATTCCAAAAAACTCTGCTAATTCTAAAGAAGTTTCAGGAAGATTAATCGCTTTAGTGTTTCCATTAGAATTTTTACCTCCTAAAATTCTTCCCCAACCCTCCTTTCTTAATTCCAAGATTTTGTTTCGATAGCTCTCTTTCAAAACAAACTTCTCAAAGATTTCAGAAGGCAACAATGTTTCCTCGTAGTAGTAAGCATGTAACTTTCCAGGTTTAATTCCTAATTTGCGGGAAAAATCTCTCCAAGTCAAATTCAAGTGTTTCTTCTCTCGTAAAATCAGATCTCTCTGTACACCCTTTTCAAATAAAGCTCTCATATAGAATCAAAACGAAGAATTATATAAATTTATTGCTAGACCGCTACACTATATATCAGTACTGTTCCTTGTATCTTCCTCTTTTTTCCACCTTCTCAAGTCTCTTCAAAACACTAGCGCTATTTTTAGATGTTTTATAACCCTTCAATATTGCTGAAAAATATCTCTCAAACTTTGAAAAGTGTTTCGCCTCTAAAGCCTGTTTAATCAAATGTAAATCCACAGCTTTATCCTCCTCTCTCGAAGAAGAGTACCCTAGTCCAAAATCAATAAAAAAAACTTTTCCTTCTCCAGAATTATAGATCATATTCGAAGTCGTCAGATCCCCATGAATAATATCCTTGTCATGAATCTTCGCAATATTTTCCCCAATCGCCTCGCAAACCTCTCCCCAATTTTCAATACTATCCAGACTCTCAGAGAGCTTCACACCTTGAATAAAATCCATATGTATTTCCTTCTCCCCTTCATCAACCTTCAAAACCTTTGGGACATCAATCACGCTCCCAGCCTTTTCAATCAGCTTCGCCTCTCTCCTAGTGCGCCCTTTCCTTATTTTTTCATCCATCTCCTTTAACCTATAACCTTTCACAACTCTCCTCTTTACAACTTCCCCTCCTCTCTTAATCAAAACTGCCTCAGCGCCCTGTTGAATTATTTCTTCTCTCACACTATTTATCCCGCACAATAATTTAAAATGTTTTCCCTACAGTAGATTACTCTGGTCACTCTACACTATCTTCTCTCACTTTAGGAAGCCTATTTTCCAAATTAAATAACTCTCCACCTATAGAAACCAAAAAATCAATATCTCCATCACCATCATAATCTTTCTCTTCAAGCAAAATAACCTTACTTGGAAAAACTACCCAGTATATCTTTCCAATATCTCCTCTTTCTCTAAAATAAAATCTTTTTCCATCAAAAAGCCTAGACTCAGAAGTTCCTCGCATCAGCTCATTTCTATGAGAAAAATATTTTGACTGTGTACCCTTAGACTCTCCATAAAGACCACAAA
>CAZEOE010000073.1:0-1614 GCA_964513665.1 Candidatus Woesearchaeota archaeon
TAGGGATAGACTACCATCCAACTCAGCTCTGATTTTTTTTAATAAGCCTGTATGAAAAAATAGGCCCAAGGATAAAAAGAACAATAGAAGAAACAGCTCTGCCCAAAAGAGCGGACGACAAAGAGTATGTAGCAGGTATTTGAACACCGCTCGCTGACAGAACAGTTATAATTTCACTTACTCCTAAATTTCCAGGTGTGAGGGAAAGAACTATAGAAAGATATGAAATGTTTACAAGCATCACTGCCCTGAACAGAGAAAGATCATATCCAAAAATCCTAAATTGAAAGTACAAGGATAACGCTGATATGAACATCTGAACTATCGTGTATAAGCTGACTAAAAATATTATCCTTCTGTTGCTTTTCAATGAATGCCATGAATTTATTAAATCAATTATTTTATTCAGTTTATGATTTTTAGACGCTTTTACTTTAGGAGAAAACGCAATTATTCCTCCAAAAAACACGAACGGAATAACAAAAATAAGAAGTATAATTAAATTAAAAGAGCCACTTCTGTAAAAATATAATGAGCTAGCCAAAAGCCCAAAAAGACTCGCAATAAAAAATATCAAGACATACACAGCACTAAGGCTTACAAGGAACTTCATATATGAGAAATCATGTCTTT
This sequence comes from Candidatus Woesearchaeota archaeon, assembly GCA_964513665.1. Lineage (GTDB taxonomy): Archaea > Nanobdellota > Nanobdellia > Pacearchaeales > GW2011-AR1 > UBA73. The sequence continues at coordinate 634 of CAZEOE010000073.1, forward strand.
TCTTTAGATAAACTGCCCGAGCAGCCGCCCCTCCATGAAAAGGCGTTATTAAATTATAAAAACCAGTTATTATAGAAAGCCCAAACGTTTCGCTTTTTTTTAGCTTAACACCAAGACCCTTCAAAAGTTCAAGATTCACAAGAGAAGTTAGAAAATAATTGACCAAAAATAAAGGTATGAGAAATAAAATCAGATAAGGTTCTTCAAATTCAAGATTTCTAAAAGACCCCCAATTACTTCTAACATATAAAACGGCAAATACAACTATGAGTGCAAAAAACATTATCTTCAGAAGTTTCATATATCTCATTGAGCTAACCTGTAGGTTTCTATTATATACCTTTCCAACCTATCCTTCAAGTCCCTAAATTTTAAGTAACTGTTAAGTAGTAAAATACAAATGTTTTTAAATGCCCTTTTTCACAAATTCACATGAGCTTAGAGAACACAGTAGAACTTTCAACAGAAGAATGGAGAGAAATACCTCCGATGGATACTCATTCTTCTAGAAATGGCTATGCCATTGCCCTAGGAAATGATACACATTTAAGAGTCTATGACGAGACTATAAGTAATGAAGGTCCCGTTACCATAGAGCTTGCACAGGGGAGAAACTATACTAATTCTCGTAGAGAATATCTAGGTCCAAATATAGTTGCAGATTTTAGCACAAAAGGTCTTTCTTCAATTCAAGCTTCTCCTGAAAGAGATAATCCAATAATGAGAAACGAGAAATATTTCGAACTAGAAGGTCTTGATAAACTATCAGCACATAGAATAGAAACTATTTTAAACGTTATGAAAAACCAAGAGGCTTACAAAGATCTTTTTATTCCCAAAGGCATACTTAAAGTAGACGACCTCAAGGTAAGATTAGTTGTAGAAGGTGTATTCAACCAACTTGAAAGAGAATGGAGAGACGAAACAGCACAGTTAAACTAAAATGGCATCAAGAAAACAAATCCCATTTACTAAAGATTT
>CAZEOE010000073.1:1714-4250 GCA_964513665.1 Candidatus Woesearchaeota archaeon
AAATGGCAAAACAACCGCAAAATATATGGAACACAAAGCATAATCCTTTAGGTTCTACTACTTATTTATCAGATAATGGAAATATAAGAATAGAATACAAAGAAGCGCATCCCGTAAGTTTTGCTTTCAGGTTGCCAAGCCCAAATTTTGGAACGTATAGTCCTTGTTTTAGAGGTCACTTGACAGAATCAGGATGGGAGTTCACATATGGGCAGGGTTTACATCTAGTTCCATTGTCCAGAGAATCTCCAAATATAGGGTATTTAGATAAAGTAAGACCTTACAAACCTCAGATAATAAATTCCAACCTCCCAAAAGAATTACAACAAGGTCTTCTGGAAATGTTAGCGCTCTCAAATGGAAGAAACACGTCTAGGAAAAGTTAAGTCTCTCTTAAATGAAGGATGTTTATCACGTGAAGAAATAGCAGATTTACTAGGAATGAAAAGAGAAACTTTACTTTTCTATTTTTTTCTCGCAGAACATGGATATTCATCTGCCAGAGAATATCAGGAAAAATGCGCAATGAAAAACGGCTTCGATAGTTTCAGCCATTACGTAACGAAAGGAAGAAATGAAAAAGCTCAAAGCGATGAATATAAGGAATTCGCGAATTTTTTAAGAGGTAAACTAAGAGAGACAGGATTGTCAGTCAGAGCATTGGCAGACAAAGCAGGTATTAAAGAAAGAAGTATTTATAGTTATCTTGGGGGAAAAAGCATTCCAAGAAAGCCAGAACACGCTCAAAGAATTTTTTTCAGTCTCGGCTTAGGATATCAAAGCTTAGACGAATTTCTTGCTCGAGACAATAAATAGTTTACTTCAACACAACAACGTTTGTCATTCCTCTTCTCTTTCTCTCGACGAAACCTCTTCCCTCAAGCCTGTCAATTATCCTTGTCATTTTCGCCTTTCCAAAACCAGTCTTTTCAATCAACTCAGCCTGGAATATAGTTCCATTTTCTTTTACTAAATTCAAAACTATCTTTTCTTCATTCTTCAAGCCAGACGTATCAATCTTCTTTTCATTCTTCTTTTCCTTTATTTTCCTGAAAATAACTTTCTCATAAGGTTTGCTTAAAATGAGAACAATAGACACTATCAAAAGCAAAGCAACAATTCCTAATGATAGATAAGTCTGCCTCGTGATAGTGTCATACATCTGACAGCTATCATGCCCAGCCATTGTACAGCTCTCGTTCACAATCTGCCTCAAGGCGTCATTAAAAAGAAATATTATTCCTATTACTACAATTGAAACACCCAAAAGCATATACCCAACATTCTTGTTTTCCATAATTAATACCGAAAAAATAGGTTAATAAACTTATTGAAACTAGTTTCACAAAAGGATTTTTATATAACCGAAAATGAGTAAAACTATGAATTTAAAAAATCTATCAAAGTCAATGCAAGTAAACAGTTCAGAAGCAGATATATTAAAAAATACATTCTTATCAATACTCACCTCTTTAATAGTCTCAGCCTTATTATATTACACTTTGTTCCAATCACTTGAAAGTTTTATCCCAAAATATTCCTTTAGTCTATTTATGTCTATCTTAAGTTATTCTGCAATAATTCCTTCCTTAAATTTCATGAAAATGTACAAAGAGTTTCCATGCATGTCTGGAATGATGATAGGCATGACCTTTGGCATGATAGCAGGTTTCCTCCCGGGCTTTTTCATCGCCTCCACAAGTGGTATGTTTTGGGGCAGTGTTTTCGGTATGTCTTTTGGCATATTCTTCGGAATATACACAGGGAGAAGTTGTGGCATTATGGGAATAATGGAAGGTCTCATGGCAGGTTTCATGGGAGGTCTAATGGGCGCTATGACGGCAGTAATGATGATAAACGATAATCTAAAAATAGCAGGCATAATAGTCTTTCTTATCTCTCTATCGATTATAGTATGTCTAAATCATATGATATCTATAGAGTCAAAGCATTTGGAAAGAAAAGATAAAAAAACAGGCTCAATAATAATTTTAAGCGCAATACTTACAATTATAACTGCTCTTTTCATGGTATTCGGACCCAGGAGCTTACTATTCCAATGACAGAACTAAAAATAAAAAAATCGACAGTGTATTTTCTCGGAATCCTTTTAATCCTAGCCGGAGCGCTAATTTTCATGATGTCGAATGGTGGCTCAGAGGAAACAAAATACGAAACAAATACGAACAGCGGAGAATCACAAAGGATAGTATTAGGCATGAAGAGTTTCAACTATTTCCCAAACACGATAACTATAAAGGCAGGAACTCCGATAAGTCTTTCTCTAGATAAATCAGTAACAGGATGTTTTAGGGACTTCACAATTAAAGAACTTGGAATTCATGAATATCTAAAGACTCCTGAAGACACGATAGACTTCACTCCAACAAAGCCGGGAACATACACATTCGCATGTAGCATGGGTATGGGTACAGGAACACTTGTAGTCGAGTAATAAATTAAAATCTAGCTATTCTATTCTTAACTGCGCCGACAATTGAACAGATTTTCTGAGAATATTTCTAGTACATAAAAT
>CAZEOE010000074.1:0-4246 GCA_964513665.1 Candidatus Woesearchaeota archaeon
CATTATTAGAATATAAAACCACCTCTTCTTTAGTTCGGATATACTTTCTGCCTTTAACAAGGACTTTCTTGAAAGTTTTGAAGAACTATTCTCTTTTAAACTTCATGAACGTTTAATTTCGTTAAACCCTTGAAGAGGAGGTTTAACCCAAGCCTAAAAAGATGGATCAAACGTCCTCTCCCGGGCAAAAAGAGGTGATATTATATAGTATTATTAAGAGTATTTAAATTTTTCGGTTGTTGTAACTTGTTAATGAGAACAAGCTCTTTTTATGTTTTTTAGTGTTGAATAAGCTATTTAAATGCTCTTATTTTGAGCCTTGGATGGATGGAGGAGAGGTGCCTGAAAAAGGAGAGGATGATTCAAGGAAGAGAGTCGGACAGGAAGAAATACATGGGCTACTTTTTGGGGAGCAATTGAGCTGGCAGGCTATTATTTATGATTTGATAAACACCGCGCAACTTGATCCTTGGGATATAGATCTTGTTTTGCTGACTAATAGGTATTTAGACAGAATAAGGGAGATGGAGGATGCAAATCTTTTTGTTTCGTCTAAGGTTTTGTTTGCAGCAGCTTTATTATTAAGAATAAAATCCGAGATATTATTGAATAAATATCTTCCTACTTTAGATGTGATTCTTTTTGGGGAAAAGGAAAGCAAAAAATATGTTCAAGAGAGAATTGAACTTGATGAGTTTGTTCCAGAGCTTGTTCCTAAGACTCCTTTGCCAAGATTCAGGAAGGTAAGTCTTGAGGAGTTGATGAGTGCGCTTGGGAGAGCTATAACTACTGAGAATAGGAGGATCGAAAGAGTTGTTCTTCATAAACAACAGGAAATAGAGACGGCTATATCATTGCCTAAGGCGAGGATAAATATAAAGGATAAAATAAATGAAATATATGAGAGGTTGAAGGGCATATTTTCTAATAGGACTGAAAGAATCGCTTTTTCTCATATTTCCGGGGATGGAAATGAAGAGAGAGTTTCGACATTTGTCCCGCTTTTACATTTGGATTATCAACATAAAGTTTTGTTGGAACAGGATAGCCATTTCGAGGAGATATACATTTGGCTAAAAGAACATTATATGGAGAAAAATAAGGATGAACTGGAGAAAATGAGGAAGGAAGTTGCTGAGTTCATGGAAAAAGAGTATGATCTAATGGATAAAGAAGGTTTGGCTGAAAGAGAAGATATGGAAAAAGAAAATAATTTATCTCTTTAAATTTTATTTTATCGCTTTGATTAATTGGGCTTCTGTGAGCAGAGACTCTTCTCCTGAGGACATATTTTTCAACTTGAATTTTTTTGCAGCTATTTCATTTTCGCCTATGAAAATTACATAAGTTATATTTTGTGAATTTGCATATTCTAATGCTTTGCTTATTTTATTAGAGTCTATAATGCAGGAGATATCTTGTTTTCTCAGTTTTTTTGCGAGTTTTATAGATTCTGAATCTTTATTGATTGAGATTATCATAGCTTTAGGTATTTGAGGTATATCTAGATTTGCACTTTGTGTTAATCTTTCAAGCCCAAAGGAAATTCCTACTGCGGGGATTTCTCTATTTGCGAATTTTCCTACAGTGTTATCGTATCTTCCTCCTCCTGCAAGAGAATTCTTTCCACTTTCTTTTATTTCAAATATGTTTCCTGTATAGTATCCAAGACCTCTTGCTAAATAGGGCGAGAATTTTATTTTGAAATCATACTTTTTTGATAGGTTTATGAGCTCGAGCAATTCTTCTGTTCCATTAAATGCATTTTCTTTGAAGAAGTCTATTGGTTTTTCAAGTAGTTTGAATAGAGTGATTATTTGACTTGTAGTGGCATATTTTTTCAGATTTATTTTTACTTGATCGGCGCCAAGTTTTTCTATTTTATCTATTTCTTTTATGACTCCTTTTATTTTTTTTATCTGGACACTTTCTATTATAGAAGATAGTAATTTTTTGTTGTTGACTATTATTTCATAGTTTATTTTTAGCTCTTTTAATATTTCTGAGAAAAGGGCAAGGCACTCGGCGTCAGCTTTTATAGACGTCTCGCCTATTATATCAGCATCACATTGGGTGAATTGTCTAAACCTGTCTGCCGAGGTCGGTTCGTCTCTAAACACTTCTCCTATCTGGAATCTTCTGAATGGCATTTTTATATTTGGGTTTTCTTTGAATATTCTGGATAGCTGGAAAGTGAATTCATATCTTAATCCAAGATTTCTCCCGCCTCTGTCCTGGAGTCTAAACCTTTCTGAAACTGCCTCGTCTACTTCTTCTGAGGGCAATGTATCTGAACGCATAAGTTCGTCGAATTCAATAACAGGTGTCTCTATGGGGATGAAACCATATAGTTTAAACCACTTCTCTATTATTGATTTAACAGCATTTCTTTTAAGTGATGTAGGTGGAAGGTAGTCCTGGAAGCCTTTTACTGTAGAAACTTCTATTTTCATTTAATAGCTTTGACTTGTTGTTTTATTAATTTTTGTATTTTCTTATATTTTGATAATCTGGGAATCTGGAATCTTGAAGAGTGTATTTTATTCTGCTTCTTAGAGTATCTTCTGTAGTATCTCCCCTCGGAAGATATAGGATTTCTCTTATTGTTCTAGGCTTTGAATGTCTGCCAAGTGATCCTCTATGGTGACTTGTTGCTCTGTTTCTTCTTGTTTGCTCTGACCAAGGCATACTTTTGTTTGCTTTTTGTGTTTAAAAATATTTGTTTAGAAATTTATATGGAAGCGGAAGGTGGGAATCGAACCCACTCCAACAGCGCCACAGGCTGTTGCGCTACCATTACGCTACATCCGCCATATATAACCAAGAAGGAGATGCTTTTTAAAGATTTATTATTATAATTTTCAATGCCTGGAAAATATAAGTTTTACGCGTTGAAGCTTTGTATTTTCATAATTGTAATTTTTTTGTTTCAGGTTCTTTTTAAGAGCTTTACGGATATTTTTATTTTGAATGAAAACTCGTGGTCTGAGCCGTGGAGGTTTTTAAGCTCTATATTTTTACATGGGAGTCTTGGACATTTAATACTTAACTTGTTTGCTTTGGGTCTTTTTGGAAGCATTCTTGAGAGGTTCGTCGGAGGATTTAGGTTTTTTAGCGTTTTTTTATTATCTGGGATTTTTGCGAATCTTGTGAGTGTTAATTTTTATAATTCATCACTTGGTGCAAGCGGAGCGATATTTGGGATTTTAGGAGCGCTTATATTACTTAGACCTATGATGGTTGTTTGGGCTTTCGGGCTTCCTATGCCAATTTTTGTTGCTGGAATTTTATGGGCTGTTGGAGATATCATTGGGGCTTATGGCTTTATTGCGGGAAATCCAATGGATAATACAGGCAACATAGCTCATTTGTCTGGTTTGATTGTTGGGTTATTATTTGGATATTTTCTAAGGGAGAGATTTAGGATGCGGACTAAAAGAGTAAACGTGTCTATTGATGAAGGCGATGTCAGAATGTGGGAAGACAAGTATATGAGGCATTTTAGGTAACATCTTAAATATGCGCTAATTATATACTAATACTTCTTTCTTTGGCTTTTTATGTCCTAAACCAATTGTTAGAGGGATGGGGATATTAACTTCTTTATCTTCTTTATTGAAAGTTATCATTAGTAAAACATAAACATGATTCGTTTTATAAGTTACCGACATTTTTATATTCTGAACGTTTCCTAAAACTTCTTTCGATACACCTAAATTCTCACTAGCATCCATTATTTCTATTCCACAAATTAAATTATCATAACTGATATCTAAAATGAAGTCTCCAATATCCAAAGAGGATTTTACTTTCTCCTTGTTTGATATATAAAAAATATCATTTTCTTGATCATAATCTATTGTTTTAATTTGTTTTGCCATTTTCTATCAGTGTTCCAGGCACTTATAACTTTTAAAACCTTTGCGGTCTCAAGAATCTCTATTATCAAAACCAAAGAATATTTTCTGCTCATTTTAAACCAGAGTTTAAATCGCTCTTCTTTTCCTTGTTCAATTCTTTCTAATTTGTTTATCTGTGAGGTAAAGCTCCTAACCATCCTTTCACTTATGCGTCTTTCTTCAGTTCTTTTATAAAAATGTGGATCAAATGTTATTTTATCTTGATTCAACTCCTCGAGGAATTTTCTTACACCTTTTAATTCCATTAATCAGAAAAGAGGTCGGTCGTTAAAAATTCTGTGCTCTAGAGGATTCTCACATTTTCTAATTCACTGCCAAGCGCAGGA
>CAZEOE010000075.1:0-4158 GCA_964513665.1 Candidatus Woesearchaeota archaeon
TCAAGCATCGTATTCCAAAATCTGACAATTTCCAACCCTAAAATCTATCGCAATTTCGTTATCAAGTTTAAGAATTACCTGCCTCATAGCCAAAATTGGCCATTCATGAGAAACAATCAAAACACACTTATAATGTGTCTTCCTCAGTTTATTAATAAATTTCCTTGCCCTAATAACCAAATCATTCCAGCTCTCACCATCCTCAGTTTTGAAATTGAATCTGTCAGATTCTGCCTCATCAAAATAATTCTTAACTGCGCGCCCCTCGAACCTATTCCCTGATTTGTACTCATTCAAATCAGAATCAAAAATTATTTTCTTCTTCAAAGATTCATTTACAATTTCTACAGTCTCTTTTACCCTCTGAAATTCAGAAGAGTAGATTATATCCACACCCATTCCAAGAAGTATTTTTCCAGCTTTTCTTGCCTGCTCCCTTCCAACATCATCTAAACTTATCTTTATCTTAACATCCTGATTGAAAATACGCTTAACATTGTATTCATATCTGCCATGTCTCAAAAAAATAACCTTCATAATCAAAACCAATCATACTTATATTTAATCTTAACTAAGTGCGTATCCTGCAATCGCTTCTGCATGTATTTTCGTAGTATCATATGTTTTCAATCCAGCAACGCTAGACCCAAGCACAAGATCTAATTCTGTACAGCCCAAAATAACTCCTCTAGCACCCTTATCCGCTAAAGACATACAAACTCTTTCCAAAAAACTCTTAGACTTATCATTAATTTTTCCATTAGGAATTATATCATCCCATATCAATCTGTCAACTTCCAATCTATCTTCCTCGTTCGGAACAACTATTTCTACACCTCTGTCATTGTATCTATTCACAAAATATCCATCCGATTCTGTAACAAATCTAGTCCCCAACAAACCAACTCTGCCAATCATATCAGAATTAAGTACCTTAGCAGTTTCGTCCACAATATGCACGAATCGTCCAGAGTTATTAAGCAAGCTCTCATCAGCTTCACTTAAGGCCCTATGTGGTGTGTTAGTAGCCAAAGCAAAAACGCTGTTAATGCCATAGCGCATTTGACAAAACTCTCTCATAATTCCAGTGCCAACTCCTAACCAATCACCCTTCTCAAAAAGTTCATGATATTTCTGCATATTAACAAATCTAACACTCATCTCAGGAGAATTCTTTCCCCCAAGTTCTCTGGCAAAAATTTTACTTATATCCTCTACATATTTAATCGTAGACCTATAACATAACCCTCCAACAAGGTTTATCCTTCTATTTTGAACAGGCCTATCAGAAACTTCCATAAAAAAATAGCTCTCTAAGAGTTCTTAAATATAAATATAAAAAATCATATATTTCCCTCAAGACTCCTGGATAAAACAACCTCTGTTGCAATACTCTCATAAGGCTTATGTCCTAACTCCCTTAAAACCAAATCAGGAGATTTCCCATAAACATAATGTCCGCTTACGCCAAAATTTAAACTTGCCCTCATCATACTATTAGCCTTTTCACCATTTGCTTTTATCCAGTCCATGATTTCAGTCTCATCAGCAACACAACATCTCTGAACAATCATCCTTATCAAATTATAAGAGTTGCTCCCAAAAAAAGAATCTAAATCACTACGTTGAACAAATTGCCCTCCAGAAGCGTCTGTAACACTTAAATTTGGAATGAAAATAGCGCGTTCAAATCCTTCTTGCACAACTAGACTCATCTCGGGAAGAGAAAGATTAAACTCTTGCACGAGCCCAGAAAGCCTCCTTATATTCTCCTCATCAGAAAAATAAGCCCTTGTCGCATGAATCAAACCGCAATTCACCCGCTCTCTTTCAGAAATAAAATACTTTTTGTTCAATAAATCAAATATCTCTCTCCAATGAGCAGTCTTCCAAGTTGAGGATATTCCTTCCAAAGATTGAGCTCTTGAAAAAGTAAATATTTTTCCTTCCGGTTGTGTTCCGTTATCATAAAAAGAATCAAAAATTAATTGAAGCACATTATAGCTCTTCCCACTTAAATCATTGTCAGCCACGCGCTAAACCAAATAAACTAATATAAAAATATTATGTCAAAGAACTATCCTGTCAGATTGTAAAGAAGGTCCTAATTACAAAATACAGTATTTCCTGTGGCGCACACAACTGCTCCATCTAATGAAGAATCGTATTTACCCCTTTTCATCATCACATTTACACCAACTGTTGTGAACTTCATTCTCCTTCCTTGTTTAGAAATAGGATTCCTAAATCGAACTTTCATATCTCCCGAATAAACACCTCCATCATCAGAAACAACATCGCTTGGGTCATAATAATCTAAATTTAAAGCTCTCCATAAAGTTCCATCTCGTTTCCCCAGAACTCTTGACATAACTCTCGCGCTTGGACCCAAAGCCCTTAAACCTGGTAAAACATTTCTCAACACATCTTCATCCGCGGAATCAAAAGGAGGCAAAGATTCAGAAACTACTCTATTCAGACCCTCTTCCGAATTCTCCTCTCCAAGAGATAATTCAGATAATCTTTCAACATTATCCGTAACAACTCGGATGCTTCCAGCAAGCCAGATAAATGGATTATGCCTATCTACCAAATAAAAAAATCTTTCCAAATTCCTAGCAAAATGAAAAGGATCTCTTAAAATTTCCCTACTCAATGAGTGGCACTCAGAAAGAGAAGGAATATACGGTCTTCTCTTTCCAAAAACCAGCTCCGTCTTAATAACGTTTACCTTCCCAACATAAGAGTCTATCTTTGAATTCTTCCCATCATAAGAGATATCATGTCTAATCGTTTCTCCTGGATGAACAGGACTCTCAAAAGTGGTGTTCATTTTAACAAGGCTTTCAGGTTCTAACCCTCTCCTTTCCAATTCAGAAGTTATCGCTGTGCTTACGCCTATAAGCCCATGAGCTACCCTTCCTTTTATAGGCACTCCAGTTGCTTTTCCTAGTTCAATAGCCTCATCCGAATATATATGAACTCTGTTAGCATCGGTAGTTCTAACCATCTCGTCAACATAAACCGGACTCACATAAAATTCCCTAGAATACGAACCAGACAGTTCACCCTCAGAAGACACCTCCCTTCCTTTCGGAATATCCAGAGTCTCCATCTTATCTCTCCTAAAAATCAGTGTTTAACTACTATTTAAATTCACCTATTAACAAAACTTCAAATAGAATTGAATCTAAGAAACAATTTAAATAATAAGCAAAATAGTATAATCCATGAAAAAAACAACAATCATAACAGCAACAACAATAACTCTTATCCTAGTCATTGTATTGATATTCGCGATAAATGAAAATTCTTCCGAAATAACGAACTTCGAAGAATGTGTAGCATCTGGAAATCCAATAATGGAAAGCTACCCTAGAAAATGTAATGCGAATGGTCAAACATTCACGGAAATAATCTCTGAACAAAAAATAAAAAAATATATATCTAGAGATAAAGACGAATGCATGTTGATAAAGTTCCAGTGTTCACAAGAATCTGTTCCTTTTTTCGATGAAATAGGATGTGGATGTGAAGGGCTATTCAACGATGAAAACTCCTTAGCAGAATACTTTATAGAAAAAGCCATAGAAAACTCATTTGCCATTCCTATTGAGGGATTCGACCCTGAGCTTTATATCGGAGTCTTTCCAAAACTGCTAAAGTCAGACTTCGACAATACAAAAGCCATTGGAGGAATATGGAAACTAACAAATGGTGAACTTGTATTTATAAGAGACGATTCAGAAGGAATAACTTCCGCAGACGGCACATTAACAAATGAAGGAGTAAAAACCTTGATAAAAAACCTAGAATCTAGACTAAACATCAAAGTTCAATCAGTAAGCGACCTAGACAACTTAATAAGTTTGATTTCAAAAGAAAAAAATAAAATTTTCTGCACTCCAGAAAGCAGAAATGCAGAAGTCTGCACAGCTATATATAGTCCTGTATGTGGTTGGTCAGATCCAGAAAGAGTCCAATGTATAAAATATCCTTGCGCCCAAGAATATGATAATCCATGTAATGCTTGTAATGACGAAAAAGTATTATACTACACCTCCGGAAATTGCCCAAACTAATGTCAAAGTGAAATTTCAACTATTCCCTTCAAAGCCTTTCGCGGATCATCTAAAAATTCGTAAGCAAATTTACTTG
>CAZEOE010000076.1:0-4005 GCA_964513665.1 Candidatus Woesearchaeota archaeon
CCCCCACGGCGCATCGTACCATTGCGGCATGTTTGAGCCACGCAAATTATTTAAAGGAGGTTTTATCTGAATTAAAAATCAACATGGTAAATTACATAAGGACACCGATTTATAATAAATCTATAACAGAACCCAATCTTCGGAGCCTTAGAAGAGCACCATTAAGAGAACATGGAAGGATTGATTATAGAAGCAGTGTGATAGAAGATTCTTGTGACTTAAGAAATATTTTTGCCCTTGGGTCGTTCTTAGAGGAGCCAGATTTTGGATTGTTGAATACCGGTGAGGAAAATGCCAGTTGAACAAGATACAAGGCTAGAAGAAGGTTTACGCAGAATTTTTGAAGAAGTGAGGTTATCGCTAAACTCATCTATAAACGAAAGCAGAAATACTTGGGCATATAGAAGAGGATGCCTAGATGGAAGAAGAGTCGCATATATGCGAGTTTATAAACTATTGAGAGACGCCTTTCCAGATATCTTGGAGCCAGATGGATCATATAGGAAATGAGCTAAACAGGGAAGAGGAAAGCGGAGAAATAGATGCAATTTTAATAACACCTAGTTTGTATGACCTGAGATTGATTGATATTTTCGGAGAAATAAAGCACAGACACGGAAATGTTCATGTCTATGTTTCAATTAACGACAGAGATCCAACTCTCTATTTAGTTCGTGAAATGAGAGCGATAGTCGGCATACAAGCATTGAGATCAACATATAAACGTCATTGACCCGAATAAAGTCCTTTGGATGAACGTGATCCCAAATCATTAGGATCGCTTTTTGGAATTTCATAAGGTATTTTTTCACGAGGTTTCTCCTCATATGGGATGCGAGTTTCTCTGCGCCCACCATAACCTCTAACAAGGTGCAATACTCTCTCCAGATCGTCATTGTTTAGAAAAGCCAATCTTCCATCATTATCTCTGGGAGAATAAGTTCTATGAAAATAAAGATCAGTCATAAAAATACCTAAAATGATGACTATTAAATCTTTTCGGTTAAGACTATAAGATGCCATTTTGCAAAGTCAAGAAATATAAACTCCAATAATCTAATCAAACCATGAGTGAGGGTTTAGAGGTCAAGGTAAAAGGAATCGTTTTAGGCATAATTGCAACCATCGCTCCCGACGCAGACCTCTCTGATATAAAAGGGAACCTTAGACTAAGAGACCAATTAGATCTCGACTCCATGGATTTCTTGGATATAGTAATGGAACTAAGAAAAAGGTACAAAATAGAAGTTCCTAAGGAAGATTATCCTTCTTTAGCAACTCTAGATTCCGCCGTGGCTTATTTAACACCTAAATACAAACAAGCAATATAATCTACTCCAAGTTAATGTTACATTTTTATCTTTCTAATTGTGTAATATAATTAATTCCATGATGAATCCTCTTTTCATTATAATATTTTACAAGTGAGTTTAGTTTATCTTCGCCATCTTTGAACTCCTTACACTAAGTCATCATTTTTATTAACTATTATACATCCCAACCTTTTGTAATAACTATAACATAATTATGATCAAGAACATATCGACCTATACAAGGTAAACTTTAAAAGCCCCAATTATACTATAAACAAATGGAAAATTCCCATAAGGCAGAGCATTCTAAAGACTGGTACGACAAGTATTACAAGCTTCTTCTTATAATTCCTATATTCATTCTCTTGCTAAGCATATTCTCCATAATTAGCTTCTACAAAGAAAATGGAGATATAATAAACAAAGATTCCAGTCTTGCTGGGGGAACTTCAATAACTATTCAGGGTTCTCACAATATAGTCTTGCTAGAATCAAGTCTGAGAGAAAAATTTAGCGATATAAAAATAAGGTCTATCGCTTCAAGATCGTCTTCAGAACCTATTGCCTTAGTGGTGGACTCTTCAGCTAAGCCCGAAGAACTAAAAACAGAAATAGAATCTATACTCGGAATAACTCTTGACGAAACGAACTCAAGTATAGAGTTTAGCGGGGAATCTTTAAGCAACAGTTTTTACAAACAACTTCTTACAGCATTGGTTATATCTTTCATACTCATGTCTCTTGTCATCTTTCTTCTATTTAGGACATTCATCCCTAGTCTGGCAGTCATCTTCGCAGTTTTAGGCGACATAATAATACCATTAGCAATTTTAAACTATTTCAACTATGCAATTTCCGCAGCCGGAATAGCTGCTTTCCTCATGCTCATAGGTTATTCAGTAGACACAGATATTTTACTAACTACAAGAGTTCTAAAAAAACGCGAGGGCAAGCTTAATTCAAGAATTTACAGCGCATTTAAGACAGGAATTTTCATGAATATCTCTGCGTTGCTTGCAGTCCTTCCTGCATTTTTTCTAATTACTTCTCTCCCAGAGTCTTTTAGGCAGATTTTTCTCATTCTAGCCTTAGGTCTCTGTGCAGACATAATGAACACATGGCTAACTAACGCAAGCATATTAAAATGGTACGCAAGTTCCAAGGGGATAGACTAAAATGGCAAAACTAACGTTTAGGATGTACATATTGATTGTAGCCTTAGTCCTTGCACTTTTGATGATATCTCCAAAATATGGGGCGGGAGTAGTTCTAAAAGAAGTACCATTGGACTCTTCCGCGTATGCTCAAGGCCTTCGTCCAGGTATGAAGGTCCAAGAAGTCAATGGTTTTCCTATAAAGAATCTTGAGGAATATTCAATTGCTCTTGAGAAAATTTCATATATAGGCAACGAGTCTAGAATACAACTTAAAGCTAACAACGAAGAGTACGTATTTTTAGAACAGAATTTTTCAGGTCTCGTTGTAGAGAAAGAGCCACTGACAAAAATACGCACAGGCTTGGATTTAAGCGGAGGGATAAGGGCAGTTATTCGTCCTGAGAATGTAACTTTGTCAGAATCTGAAACACAGGAATTGGTAGACATAACTTCTAATAGATTGAATGCCTTTGGCGTAAAAGATATTTCGGTAAGAGCCACAAGCGATCTGGAAGGAAATAATTATATGGTGGTTGAACTCGCAGGAGCTTCTTCTTCCGATATAGTTGAACTGTTAGGTAAGCAAGGTAAATTCGAGGCGAAAATTTCCAACAAAACTGTTTTTGAAGGTGGAGAAAACGATATAAGTGACGTGTGTCGTAATCGTGCAGAATGTGCGGCGATAACACAATGTCTTCCAAGTTCAGGGAGTTTTGTGTGCAACTTCCAATTTGCAGTTTATCTTAGAGAGGAAGCAGCTAGGAAACATGCAGACGCAACAAAACCTTTAGCCTTAGATCCCTCTGGACAGTATCTTTCAGAAAAACTTTACTTCTTCATAGACGACAAAGAAGTAGACTCGTTGTTCATAAGTAGCGGTTTAAGAGGTCAAGTAACCACAGAAATTTCTGTTCAAGGTTCAGGATCAGGCTCAACACAAGAGGAAGCCCTAAAAAATGCCCGCGCGGAGATGAACAAATTACAAACGATACTCTTAACAGGAAGCCTGCCATATAAACTTGAGATAGTCAAGCTTGATACTATCTCTCCATCCTTAGGAAAAGAGTTCACAAAAAGCATAATATATCTAGGTTTGTTTGTTTTCTGCATAATATCTGTTTCTATATTTGTGAAATACAGGAAAATAAAGGTCACTCTAGCAGTGATCCTCACAATGTTCTCTGAGGCGTTCATAACCATAGGAATCGCTGCCCTGATAAAATGGAACCTTGATGCCCCAAGCATTGCAGGAATAATAGCTGGGATAGGCACAGGAATAAATGACCAAATAGTTCTCATAGATGAGTCAGTAGGCAATAAAGGAGACTCTAGCGGTACAAAAGAGAGGATAAAAAGAGCATTATTTATTATTCTGGGAGCCTTTTTAACAATTGTAGCTGCAATGATCCCTCTTTTCTGGGCAGGCGCAGGTTTGTTAAGAGGATTCGCACTTACAACTATCATAGGCGTAAGCATAGGTATTTTAATCACAAGACCTGCTTTTGCCGACATGCTGAGGAAAATGAGCGAAGATT
>CAZEOE010000077.1:0-4001 GCA_964513665.1 Candidatus Woesearchaeota archaeon
AAATTATCCTAAGAAGAGGGCATTCTGAAACAGAGAGAGTTATTTTGTCTCCGGGTTTTAAGGGAAATTCTCTTATAGAGTCTATTGCGAGGACAAACTCAGTCTCTGGGATTATTTCTATATTTTCCCCTTCCTCTATGTTGTGTTTTAGAAGGTGGAATTTATGAAGATTTCTTATATATGGTTCCCTGACTATCATCTTTACGTGTTTTGCGTGGGGTGAAAATGGCTCACCTCCTGCTGATTTAAACCAGGCTGTTGAACCTGTTCCTGTTGAAAAAATTATTCCTGATGAATACTGTTTTTCCTCTATTTTCCTGTTTTTACCTGTGAATTTTATTTTGTATCTTGAAACTAAGTAAGCCTTGTCGCTCGCTATGAATACCTCGTTTAGAGCTAAAGGATTTTGTCTGACATCATTTACATTAACTTCTATCCTCTCAAGTTTCTCAGTTTTGAATGTGCCATTGTAAATTTCATTCAATTTTTTATCAATTTTATCAAGGCTTATAGTTGTGAGGGCGCCTTCACTAGTTTTTGGAGAGGAATTTACGGCAAGAATTTTTTGTTTTTTTGCATAGTGTGATGCAGAAAGAACTGTCCCGTCGCCTCCTATAGAGATTATGAAATCAAAATCTCTCAGCTCATTTTCTTTAAGAGTATTTTTCCATCTGTGATGAAACAAAAACCTCTCATCCTTTAAAAAAATAAACTTGTTGGAATCTTTGAGGTCTTCTTCGTTCTTAAAAATGACAATTACTCTAATCCTCTCTTTTGACATGGTAAGGTTAAATTATCTTGATTTAAAAATATTAGTTATTGAATTTAAATTCGTATTTTGAAAGATCTATTTTACCATTCTGTATTTCTACACCTTCTTCTTTTAACATCTTTATTTTGTTTTTAATTCCCGAGGCGAAACCTCCTAAATTTCCGTTTGAATTAATTACCCTATGACAGGGGACTTGTGGGGCGTATGGATTTTTATTCATAGCATTTCCAACAGCACGGTAGGCATTTGTATTGAGCGCTTGGGCGAGGGCTTTATATGTTGTAACTTTACCTTTAGGAACTTTTTTTAAAATTTGATAACATGAAAAGCTAAATGTGTTTTTATCCATGTTTACATAGAATCCAGAATTTTTATTCTCTCATCTATTGGAGGGTGAGTCTGAAAGAGATTTGATAATTTTTTCTTGAACGGATCTGAAATAAACAATGGTGCAGTTGTGTGAGGATACCTGTGCTTATCTTCTTCTGATATATGATCTTCTTTTATTCTCGTTAGTGCGTTTTTAAGACCTTTAGGATACCTTGTGAATTTCACTGCGGTTGCATCTGCCGTAAACTCTCTCTTTCTGGATATTGCAAGAGAAACTAAATTAGCAAGAAGAGGTGCAAGGATAGAAGCTAAAATGGCTATTATAAATAAGATAGCTCCCGTTCTGCCATCGCGGTTATCAGATTTGAACCATAAACTCCTCAAAAATAATTCCGCGGCGATAGATATCAGACCAACTAAAACAGCTACGAGAGTCATGAATCTTATATCGAAGTTTGCAATGTGAGCCATTTCATGCGCTATCACTCCTTCTAATTCCTCTTTGTTTAGTTTTTTAAGACATCCTGTTGTCACGCATATTACCGCGTTTTTGGGGTCTCTGCCTGAGGCGAAGGCATTTATTTGTGTGGATTCCATGATATATAATTTAGGCATGGGAAGACCTGAAGCTAGGGCTATATTTTCGACTGCTCTGTAAAATGAAGCGTGATGTGTTGGAGAAGCTGGTTTGGCTTTCACAGAGGCTATTGCTATTTTTGCTGAATTATAATAGCTGAATAGTATATAACCTATTGAAAATATTATTGAAAAAACCATTATGATGAAAAAAAATGAAGGGTCTACTATAAGAGAAATAATTGCACCAAAGATTAAAAAGAAAATAAATATAACTGTGATTAAAATGAAAGATTTTATCTTGTTCTTCAATATCTGATCATGGAAGGATGTTCTTTGCATTTTTATGTAAGAGAATAGTTATTTTTAAAAGTTATGAAATCAGTCTAAAACTCAATAATCGTTTTGAAACCGCCAAAAGTCATGCGTTTCATATCAAAGGGCATAGTATTTGCTAATCCAGGATCGCCCATAGAAGGATCCTTCATAACTTTAGCATTCACAGCATCTCGATGAGCTTTTGATTTGTAAACAATAAAGGAAAACCATACTGTTTCACCAGCTTTCAGTTTAGTCAACTTAGGAAAGGTAAGCGTTATATGTTTGGGGTGAAGGTCGTCTCCTTTACATTCAAAATACTGCAAAGCTCCATGTTTTTTCCAGATTTTTGCACCCTTACGAGCCATCTTCTTATACGCTTCAATATTTTTTTTAGAAACTACAAACACAAAGCCATCAACGTAAGTCATGTCTATTAAGATAGTAAATAATATATAAATCTTATGCCTTAGAGATTAGGTAGTGTGTGAAAATTATCATTTATTGAACTGAGTTGAGATCAGTCTATATTTTCAAGTGCTGAATCTATGCCTGAAAAAACATCCTGAGAAGTTTCCAAGGGATTGTCTTCAAGAGTGTCTGAATTTGCTGACGAGCCTGAATCTTGGGAATCTGACGAGGTATCTGAATCGCCTGAAAGCATCATAAATCCTATGAATAGAAGAATTACGACTGCAACAATCGCTATAATGACTCCTTTTTTCATATTATCGAATCCCTCCACATTTGTTTAAGCTCCTGCATCATTGTTCTTATTTCCGCCTTTGTTTTCCCATCTAAAATTGCCTGTTTTATCTCTGCAATTTTTGCGATTAAAGCTGTTGACTCATCTACATCTATTTTTCCATCTTCGTATGCTTTTTCTACCCTCTCCTGCAAGTCATATA
Source organism: Candidatus Woesearchaeota archaeon (assembly GCA_964513665.1). Lineage (GTDB taxonomy): Archaea > Nanobdellota > Nanobdellia > Pacearchaeales > GW2011-AR1 > UBA73. The sequence goes on from CAZEOE010000077.1 coordinate 2,905, forward strand.
ACATGAGGACTACGTAATTTCTTGTTTTATTCTTGCCGTCCTGAACTTCATCTTTTATCTTCTCTTTAACGAATCCAGACACTCTTCTGAAACAAAGATTCTTCTCTTTCCCCTGAAGTTCAAAACATCCCTCTGAATCGCGGTAGAGTCTCTTGCACGCAAGTGGGCTTTTGGCTCTGAGACAGCCTTCTGGGATAGTATTATCTCGAGCTGTATAATTTTTACCATAGACGAGTCTGCACTTTATTCTATCGTTGGATTGATTTATATCGTCACAGGTTTGATTCATTGCCTGAAGCCTTTCCCTATATTCATCCATTAATCTTGCCCTGAACTCCACGAGCTCTGGGTTGAGGTTGGCGCGAGCACTGTTGACTGCTGACCTTGCGCCTGAGGCTACGCCTCCATCACTGGATCCTATTGCATAAACTGAAAAGGCTGAGAATAAAAGTAGAATTAATGTTGTAAAAAAGAAAATACCTTTCATTTGCATGTATGATTAGAGACTTTTAGATTTAAATACCTTTCTGATTTTTTAGAACTGAACTTTGGGAACGGCTCTTGTTTCTGCTGGCATTTCAAGGTAAGGTCTTTCCTTCTTTCCGAATATTCCCGCGAATATATTTCCTGGGAAGGATTCAACTGTATTATTAAATACAAGTATAGAGTCATTGTAGTACTGTCTTGAATAGGCTATTCTTTCTTCTATCGCTGCGAGCTCTTGTTGCAGATGTAAGAAATTTTCGTTTGCCTTTAGCTGAGGATAGTTTTCCGCTATTGCGAATACTGACTTAAGAGCGTTTTGAAGTTCTGCTCCAGCTTTCATTTTTCCTGAGAGGTCTTTTGCCGAAAGAAGATGTTTTCTTGCTTCTGTGACTTCTTTCATTATTTCTTTTTCATGTTTAGCGTAACCTTTAACAGTACTTATCAAATTTGGAACTAGTTCCCCTCTTTTCCTTAATTGAACATCTATCTGAGATAGAGAGTTGTCTATTCTGTTTTCAAGGACAACGAGTCTGTTGTAGTAGAATATGAATGAGATTATAAGTAGAGCAACAAGTGCAATGATAAGCCATATGAACCATACCATATTTTTT
>CAZEOE010000078.1:0-3985 GCA_964513665.1 Candidatus Woesearchaeota archaeon
ATTTATAAATTTATTATATTAGATAAAGCATGGACAAGAGAGGGTGGTTTGTTGCCTTGGCTATTTTCATTATTATTTTGTCTATATTTATAGGGGCTGGTTTAATTTATTTTACAGGCAAAACGGCAAGAGAGAGCAAGAATTTGTTCGAACAAAACCAACCCAATTTACTTGTTGGGTTTGCAAGGTCTATTGTGAGATTTGTTGAAGGAGTTGGAGGTATATTTAGAGATGAGGCTTCATGCGGAAACGGGATAATTGAAGAGGGAGAGGAGTGTGATGGAGTGAATTTAGGAAATGCTTCGTGTTATGAAGAAGGATTTAATTTTGGAAATTTAGGATGTAGTGAAATATGTGAAATTGATTTTAGTGGATGTTATTCTGGGGAATGCGAGCCTGGAAGAAGCGAATCATGCGGGAATGATACCGGGGAGTGTGAATATGGGATTAAGACATGCGGGCAGGAAGGTTTTTGGGGTGAGTGTTTAGGCGGAATCGACTCTAGTGAGGAGATTTGTGACGGAAAAGATAATGACTGCGATGGTTTTGTTGATGACAATTCTTTATGTACTGATGACTTTATAGCTATATGTGGGAATGGTATTCAGGAAATAGGGGAATTTTGTGATTCTATAGGAGAGATTGATTGCAAGACAGAGGGCAAACTATATGATGGGAAGATGAATTGTTCAGATGATTGCAGAGAGTATTCTGAATGTGTGAGTTCTTTGTATTGTGGTGATGGTTCTTTAAACGGACTGGAAAGATGTGATGATGGGAATATTTTAAACGGAGACGGATGTGATACACAATGCAATATTGAATATGGTTTTCAATGCTATGGTTCTCCAAGTATGTGCTCTTCAACTTGTATAGAGAGCGACGAAGGAATAGATTATGGGCTGAAGGGGATTGCAGGGAATCTCACAGATGTATGCTGGGATGAGGCGCTAGGGACTCAGGGAGATAAGAGACTTATAGAATATTATTGTGTATTTGATAATCCTGAATTTCCCGAGGGATATGTTAATAGGGACATTTATTCATGTCAAGGGGATTGTGAGGATGGAAGATGTGTAGACTTTTTTGGGAGCCCAAGACGAGAATATTTATTAGACAGGATTTTAAAGAAAATATTTTCTTTCCGTTGAGAGAATCATGTTTATAAATATGAATTTTGTATGTTTTTTATGTTTAAGTTTCTTAAGGAGAAGATAAGTGGACTGTTTTCTAAGAAAGAAGAAGTTAAGGAAGATTCGAAATTAGGTGGGAAAAAAACCAAGGAAAAGACTTCAAAGAAGGCAGAGAAGAAGGCAAGGAATGAGAAAAAAGGGGACATTAAGAAATCTAAGAAAGAGCTAAAGTTAAACCTTGAGAAAGATACAGGAAAGAGGAAAAAAGAAGAGAAAATTGTTTTGGATATAGAAAATAAAGATGTTGAAAAAAGCAAGGATTTGATTGCGGAGGAGACTCATGAAGAAGTGTATGAAAAGACGGAAGAAATAAAGGAGCTAGAAGAGTTAAAGGAAGAAATAAAGGAGGAGAGGGAGGAGAAAGGAGGATTCTTTTCAAGACTTGTAAAGAGAATAAGCACTTCTGAATTGAAGAGAGAGGAATTTGAAGAATTTTTTTCAGAGTTTGAAATGGCGCTTCTTGAAAATAATGTTGCCTTGGAGGTTGTAGACAAGATAAAGGAGACATTAGATAAGGAATTGGTTGGGAATCACTTTGGGAGAGGAGAGGCGGAGAATAAAATAGGCGAGGCTCTTAGGAAGGCAATAGATAGTGTTTTGATAGAGGGAGAGGATTTAATTGAGAAGATAAGAGCGAAAGAGGGGAGCTATGTTATTTTATTTTTCGGAATAAATGGGAGTGGGAAGACAACTTCTATTGCTAAATTAGCTTATAAATTGAAGAAAGAAGGCATCTCTTGTGTGTTGTGTGCAGCCGACACTTTTAGGGCTGCAGCGATAGAACAACTCGAGACGCACGCCCTGAAGATAGGAGTGCCTATTATAAAGAAAGAATATATGGCTGATCCTGCTTCTGTCGCTTTTGAAGCAATACAATATGCAAAGAAGAATAAGATAAAAGTTGTTTTGATAGATACGGCTGGGAGAATGTATACAAAGGCGAACCTTATGAGGGAGATGGAGAAAATTGTAAGAGTGGCAAATGCAGATATGAAGATTTTTGTCGGGGAGTCTATAACTGGAAACGATGCGACTGAACAGGCTAAGACTTTTAATGAGAGCGCTGGAATAGATGGAGTGATTTTGAGTAAGGCAGATATAGATGACAAGGCTGGAACGATACTAAGTGTGGGATATATAACAGGGAAGCCTATTTTGTTTTTAGGAGTAGGACAGGAATATTCTGATTTGAAGAGATTTCAAAAGAAGGACGTATTAAAAGGGCTAGGACTTGAATAATTTTTGTAAAACAGCAACTTTATTAAGCTGGATTTTGCTTGGAAAAATATGTTGGAGAAACTTGGAAATGCTCTTAAGAGAACTACGGATAAGATAGCGAATGCTGTATTTTTAGATAAGGATCTTGTTGAAGGAGTTGTTAAGGATCTTCAAAGAGCTTTGATTGAGGCAGATGTTAATGTGGCTCTTGTAAGAGAGATAAGTGAGAAAATAAAGAAAGGAGCTTATGATGAAAGACTAAAAGGTGTTGAGAAAAAGGAGCACATAATAAAATTATTACATGATGAACTTTTGAAGATAATTGGGAAAAGGAAGGAGATACATTTAGGGAAACATAATGTTTTCATGTTTGTTGGATTATATGGTGCTGGAAAGACGACAACTATCGGGAAGGTGGCTTCTTATTATTCAAAGAGAGGGAATAAGGTTTGTGCTGTGGGTTTGGATGTGCATAGGCCTGCTGCGCCCGAGCAATTGAGACAGGTATGTTCAAGCATAGGGGTGGAATGTTTTATAGACAAGGAAGAGAAAAATGCCTTGAAGATATGGAAAAAGTTCAAGAAAGAAACAGAGGACTATAAAATTGTTCTAGTTGACACGGCTGGAAGAGACGCGCTGGATGAAGAGCTTATCAAGGAGATAAGAGATGTTTCTAAGGCTGTGAATGCTGATGAGGTTTTTCTTGTTATGCAAGCAGATATTGGACAGTCAGCTAAGAAACAAGCTCTAGCTTTCAAGGAGTCTGCAGGGGTGAGCGGAATAATAATTACTAAAATGGATTCTACTGCAAAAGCAGGAGGAGCTTTGACGGCTTGCTCCGAGGCAGAGGTAGGAATTACTTTTATAGGTGTTGGAGAGAAGAGCAGTGATTTGGAAAGTTTTGATCCTGAAGGATTTTTAGGAAGGATGTTAGGGATGGGAGACTTGAAAGGTTTGATGGAAAAGATAGAGGGAGCGATGAGTGAAAAGGAGAGGGAGAGACAGCAGAAAAAACTTGAGGAAGGGAAATTTACCTTGAGGGATCTTCAGACGCAACTTGAGAGCATGGAATCTATAGGAAGTTTTGATAAGATAATGGGTATGATTCCAGGAATGGGGAAGATAAAGGAAAAAGTAGGGGAGGAAGCTTTGGAGAGCCAACAGAATAAGGTTAAAAGATGGAAACATGCTATAAACAGTATGACTCCGTATGAAATAGAAAATCCAGAGATATTGGAAAAACAGACTTCAAGGATACAGAGAATATCTCATGGATCGGGAGTTCCAACTTCTGAAATAAGGATGTTACTTAAGCAATACAAGATGCTGAAAGAGCTCGCTAAGAGTCAGAGTTCTTTGGAAGATGGAAAATTAGATCAGAAGACAATGGTTAAATTGGCGAGAAAATTTGGAAAGAAGATGAGACTGTAGGATAATCATATTTTTAAAAGGTTTAAAGGTTTTTGTTTTATGTTTAGAGATAGAAGAACTGGAGCTTTTTTAGGTTTGGCTTGCGCCCTTTGTGGTCTTTATGGAGAGTCTAAGGGTACACAGTCAAAATATTTTTCTCATAG
>CAZEOE010000079.1:0-1582 GCA_964513665.1 Candidatus Woesearchaeota archaeon
CTTTTTCCCTCTGAGAACATTCTCTTCAAAGTGTTCTTTGTCAAATTTGACACATCCATGCTACTCACCTTGAACCCCCTGAATTGCTTCCTTTAAAGCCTTCTTCTGTCTTTCATATATTTCTGAACATACTTCATTTGCCAGAGAAATCATCTTTGGAAAGACTGATGGCTGAGCCTTCCCATCCATCTGCATTAAAGTAAATTCATCTGAGTTTGCAAGTTTTGCTATTGCACAATCTGTTGCTCCTTCTCCTTCCTCAAAATCTTCTTCCTCTTTTGTTAAATCGGCTAATACTTCTTTGTCATTTTTTCCAACGGCTACTGAGCAGACCAGGTCTTTCATAGGGATTCCCGCATGAGCTAGGGCCATGGAGGCAGCGTTTATTCCCGCAGTTCTTGTTCCTGCATCTGCCTGAAGAATATAAATTTGCACATCTATGACTGTGTTTGGAAAGGCATCAAGGTAAAGTGCTGGGGAAAGAGCCCATTCTGTTACTTTTGAGATTTCATTTGATCTCCTTGAAGGTCCTGGTTTTTTTCTATCGTAGACTGAGAAGCTCAAAAGATCATAGTTGCATCTGAGAACGCATTTTGCAGGATCTTGCATATGTTGAGGGTGTAGTTGCCTTGGACCATATACTGCTGCTATGGCTACTGTATCGCCAAAAGCAAACATCGCAGAACCGTCTGCATTAGGGATTATTCCGACTTTTGCCTTTATCTCTCTAAGTTGATTTGATTTTCTGCCATCTGGTCTTTTGTGATCTTTAGCCATGTTAATTTTCCTCAAACCACGCCTCCATTTTTTCTGTTAAACCTGAAACGTGAACTTTTTCTGCAACTGTTTCTATTGCTTTCCTCGCCCTTATTTCTTCTTCAGTTGAGTTTCCCTTTATCCAGACCCATCCATTCTGTCCTACAGTGATATTGCAGTTGGTTTTTTCTTTTATAAGAGTAACCATACTTCCTTCCTTTCCTATCACTCTTGGAACCCTGCTCGGAATTATCCTGAAGATAAACCCGTCTTCTAATTTGCCTAGACCTTTTCCCTTTAATGTTAAATCTGGGCCTTTATTTTTAACAGTCCAAATCTTCGCAGCGATTACGTCCCCTATCTTAAGGAACTGATCCATCTCATTTCTGTTTATGAACCTTGGGGATTCCTCTATAGGGAGAAATCCTGATGAAGCAGAATCTACATCTACTGACCAGCCTGAATAATTAATATCTACTACTCTTCCAATTACTACATTCCCTCTTCTTGGAACGAATGCTCCAAAGATAGGTATTATTCTTATCAATCTTCCTGCCTCTTCTGCAAGACCAAATTTACTTGAGATGATCTTAGCACCTTCTCTTCTTGTGCCATCTCCCGGAAGAAAGTCCTCTCCCTCGGCAATTACCTCTCCTGGAACAACTACCTTTCTCTTTGTAGAATCGTCTGAATAATCTCCACTGTTTTCTATAATTTCTTCATCCATATAATTTTAACAAACACAACAGCTTAATCGTAATCATTCTGTTGTACTTTTCTTCAAAGAGAGTATTTTTTGAAGGTATTTAAATGTTTTTACAGCGCG
>CAZEOE010000079.1:1682-3953 GCA_964513665.1 Candidatus Woesearchaeota archaeon
GAGATTATTCCGATTTCAGCTCTTCGCTTTGCACGGAGCCATGGGTTATTGAATTTAATTTATCGTAGAAATCGAGAAGAAGACCAGCAGGGATGTTAATTATTGTCTGAAGATTTCCGTTTGCAAGCCATTCCTCGTTTTCCTTGTTTTCATTTATCAAGCCATAAACTTGGCCTGTGTACCTAGCGGGAATTATTAATTTTATTCTCTTTGTCTCCATTTTTATTGGAATTACCGTTTTTAGTTTTTCCACAAGCTCCAACATTTGTTTTTCAGCAGGCCTTGAATCGAAGTTAAAATGGACTTGTGTTAAAGCGTTTTTTATTCTTTCCTCAGTATATGGTCTTCCATGTTGATCTGACGCATTTCTAAGAATAAGCGAGATAACTTGTTTGATTTTATTTTCTTTTTGTTCGTCTCTGAATTCCTGAGTTTTTTGCACTTCTCCTGAGGATATAATTTTTTTAGCGACTTCGTATTTGTCAGAAGTGCCGAAGGCGTCCAGAAGATCTTTCTGAGGAACGGCTGTCGCCTTTTTCACATCGTGATATATACTTGGAGATTGTAGCGCTTGAATTATGTCTCCTTTTCCAGACTTAACTTTTAATGCTTCATCCAGATCTACAATTATTTCAAAGCTTTTCCCGTTGACTTTCAACCTTGCTTCAACATTAGCCATGTGATGATATGTTAATTTGTGTTTAAAAGGATTTTGTAATTGGTAAGAAAGCTTCAAGAGATTAATTTTGTCTGTGCCCGGGCTAGAAAGAGCAGTAAAACTTAAATACTCTGCATTATAAAGCATCATATTAAATGGAGAGTTTGAAAAATGGAAATGCCTTCTGAGATGCAACATCAAGTTATGGGATATGACCGAGCAGCGACTATGTTCTCCCCCGATGGGCACCTTTTACAGGTCGAGTATGCTGAGAAGATTGTGAGACTAGGGAGTGCAAGTATAGGTTTGATTTGTAAAGACGGAGTATTGATAGTTGCAGATAAGAGAGTAAGAGATAAACTTCTCGCGGCAGAGTCTGCGAATAAAATACTTGAGATTGATGAGCATATAGTTGCAACATCCGCAGGAATACTTGCAGATGCGAGAATGTTGATTGATCAGGCACAGGTTCTTGCGCAACAGCATAGAGTTACATATGGTTCTCCTATCGATCCTATAAGCGTGATAAGAATGATAGCGGATAGGAAACAAGCTTTTACGCAGTATGGCGGAGCAAGACCTTACGGAGTTTCGACAATGATTGGAGGCGTATCTAAAGGAAAGTCCCATTTGTATACTTCCGATGTTACAGGAAATTTCTTTGCATATCACGCTAATGCAATTGGTGAAAATGACGAAAAAATAAAAGAGATATTAAGAAAAGATTACAGGGCGGAAATGAGCATCGAAGAGGGTTTAAGGTTCTGTATGAAAATATTTAAGGAAATAATGGATAAGAATTTTGACATTGAGAGATTTGAAGCATCATATGTTAAACTTTCTGAGGAAAAACTTCAGAGACTTCAGGGTGAAGAACTGAAGAAGTATAGTAAATAGATTTGTAATTCTTTTAATAACTCTCAGTCTGCAACCCTTTAATCTTCTGGAAATGTTTGATGTTTCTGGTTATTAGTTTTTCTTTGTTACACAGGGCAATTGCGCCGATCATTATATCTTCTAAATCTATTATTTCTCCGTTGTTTATCAAATCGGCTTCAATTTCTCCGGCTTTTATCGCACAGCGCAGATCCAGACTTAGTATTGGAAATGAAGAAATTATTTCATATATTTTAGTTTTTTCATTTTCTTTAATATTCTTAGAACTTGATTTTAGCTCGAGACCTTTAAACAATTCTATAAGGCTTGGAGAGGCTATTGTTAAAACTTCACCTTTTTTGGAAAACTCTTCTTCTGCCTTTAATGCCTCATTATTCCCTCTCATTATATCCACTAGAAAGGTCGTGTCAAGACAAACCATTCAGTTCCTCCACAAATCTTTTCGTTCTCTCTTTATGCATCTTCCTGTGTAGTTCCCTTCCAGATCTAATGTTTTTTTCTAGCGCTTCTCCTGCTCCCTTAGAAAGTATGCTGTGAAGTTCTCTAAGTCTTCTTTTTCCTGTAACCTCTATAATTATTTCAGAAAAACTCTCATTTTTTTTTCTGAGTGCCGTGAGTCTTCTATAAGCTTCCTCTGTTATTGAAATATTCTTCGTAGCCATACCCACACATATGTGTGGGTATTTATATATTTTTCTTCTTAAAGGCAAAAGAAA